>JAUYOL010000037.1 GCA_030695905.1 Candidatus Omnitrophota bacterium
TCATATTCTTGCGCAACTCAAACACCCTCTCTCTATCTCTCATAATATACCTCATCTTTCCACCTCCATAATTTACCTTAAAAACAAACAAAAAACAAAAAGAGAATAAAAACTTTGTGCACACATATCGTGGATAATGCATAAAAGTTAAGAATTAAAAAGGCATAAAAAAAGACTTGACAATTTTATGCACGATGATATACTTGACTTACTTGATTAACAAAATAGAGTATTCGAAAGGATGTGTTTTTTAATATGAAGCTGCCGGCAAAGATAGAATATGCGTATAAAGCCGTGCTGGAACTTGCGCTAAGGTATAATGGGGATAACCCGATACAGATAAATACCTTATGCGAGGCACAAGGAATACCTAAAAAGTTCCTGGTGCAGCTTCTTCTGCGCCTTAAGAATGCCAATATTGTTAATAGTTCAAGAGGGGTTGCCGGGGGGTACTATCTGACGCGTCCTCCGTCGAGAATATCGTTGGCGGATATATTCAGAGCCATTGACGATACTATAATAGGTAGCCCAAAAAAGGCAAGGTCAGCAAAAATTTCAGATGCGGACAGATTGATCTCTGGTATACTGGAAGACGCCAGCAGGGAGACGGTTGCGCGATTAGAGGGGGTGACATTTGACAAATTAGTTTCACAGCTCAAGAACGAGCAGATTACCTACTATATATAGGTAAGAGGTTTTGGTCGGCGAACTTAGGGCCGATCATTTTTAACGAGTTAATGTTTACTAAGTTGATAACAATAATTAAGCCTGCCTACCGGCAGACAGGGAGGAAAAACAAAAATGAGTATATTAGACAACAAAGACGATTTAAAGAAATTAGTTGAGACATTGAATTTCAAGGAGAAGGTAGAAAGGTCTAAGGAGCTTATCAAAGAAGCATATAAAAAATACGGCGATTCTTTGGTTGTGGCAAACTCTCTTGGCAAAGACTCGGTCGCCGTGTGGGACTTGGCAAAGAGGGTAAGTCCCAAAATTCGCGGGTTCGTTGTAACCACCAGGTTTAAACCAAGCCAGACCATAAAATTCATGGATGAGCTTGTAGCCAGATACCCGGAAACGAAAATTTATAAAAACGACTCTGCCATACCGGAGAAGCTTTATGAAACAGAGCCGGATAAGTGTTGTGACATATTAAAGGTTGAGCCGGTAAAGCGCGCAATAGAAGAGATGGGCGTTAAGTGCTGGGTCACAGGGCTGCGTTGTACGGAAGGAAGGACTCGTACGGATTTCAAAGAGGTTGAAGAGCGTGATAAAGGCTTGATAAAGCTCAACCCAATCCTTATATGGAAAGAGCGGGAAGTATGGCAGTACCTGGCGCTTTATCAGGTTCCGGTCAACCCTCTGTATGCTGAAGGATACAGATCTTTAGGATGCGCGCCGTGCACACATATAACAAACGATGACAATGAACGCGCCGGCCGCTGGATAGGAACGAGCAAGTGCGGCGGGGAATGCGGAATACACACAAGGCCGTTGAAGAAAACTGGCCACAAAGCATAAAAAATAGAACTGTCCGATAGGATGGCGGAAAGGAATTCGAATAAATGCTGATAGTTACAGTTCTGGTTGTCGCTATTTTTTTGGCACTGAACATGGGAATAAGCGGATTTTCCGTTTCCTTTGCGCCATCTTTCGGAAGCAATGTTTTAAGTAAAAACAAAGCCGCATTATTTTATGGTCTGTGTGTTATTGCAGGCGGGTGCCTGGTCGGGCCTCGTGTTGTAGAAACGCTCGTAAAGAAGATATCCTATACAGAGATCAGCCTGTTATCCGGCGGAATAATAATCGCGGCCTCGGCAATAACCATGTTTTTGAGCAATGTGCTGAAAGTGCCGCAATCTACGAGCTTTGTTACCGTAGCGAGTTTTGTCGGCGCGGGTTTATTTTATGGCAGGGTCAACTGGTATACGGTGGGTAAGATACTGATGTTCGCGCTCGCCTTTTCTATAATATCTTTTATTCTCACGATCTTTATCAAGCGCAAAATATATCCGCCCCGGCATGGGAACCTAAGATTTTATGAAAATTTTTTCGTGCACAGGGAAAAGTTTAAAAAGTTTATAATTATTCATGATATGTATGCCGGTTTCAGCGTAGGAACGAATAACGTTGCTAATGTGGTGGCCCCACTAACAGGCTTATTAGGCATGGGCAACCTTTTTTGGTTATTTGCTATAAGCCCGTTTTTTGGATTGGGGGCTTATTTCGCGGGAGAGAGAATGATAAAATCCGTTTCAAAAGATATAATACCGGTAGGAGAGTTTTCTGCAAGTATAGTATCTTTTATTACGGCGACATTCGTACTGCTGGCATCTTTGTTAGGATTGCCGACCCCTTATGTGCAGTTCACGACATTTTCTCTCTTGGGGATAAGTTGTGTTAAAGATGGATTTAAAGTTACTGCAGAAAAATCTATAGTGAAAAGAATATTATGGGTTTGGGTGCTTGTACCGATTTTTACGGCGCTATTGAGTTTTGGCATACACAATATTTTTCACAATTATCTGGCACATTAAGGAGTAAGTCATGCAAAATAGTACAAAGATCAGTGCTAATATACTCGAGTCTATAGGAGGCACCCCCTTGATAAGGCTTAATCGCGTAACAGTGCCCGATACGGCAGAAGTACTGGCGAAACTTGAATCGCTCAATCCCGGCGGAAGCGTGAAAGACAGAATAGCGCTTGCCATGATAGAAGACGCAGAAAATAAAGGCCTGCTCACAAAAGACTCAACAGTGATAGAGCCTACAAGTGGCAATACTGGAATTGGGCTTGCAATGGTGTGCGCGGTAAAAGGATATAGATGCGTGTTAACTATGCCGGAAACGATGAGTCTTGAAAGAATATACATATTGAAAGCATACGGAGCCCAGGTCATTCTTACGCCTGGCAGTAAAGGTATGGACGGCGCGATAAAGAAAGCCCAGGAATTATATAAAAAAACACCGCATTCTTTTATGCCGCATCAGTTTCAGCACGCGGCTAATCCCGAGGCGCATAGAAAAACTACTGCACGGGAGATAATAGCGCAGGCCGGTGGGAAAATAGACGCTTTTGTCGCAGGGGTAGGAACCGGCGGGACCATAACAGGAGTGGGAGAAGTGCTCAAAGCACATAACCCGGAAATTAGAATTATAGCAGTTGAGCCCCAAGCCAGCGCCGTTTTATCCGGCAAGCCACATGGCGCCCATAGGATACAGGGCATAGGAGCTGGTTTTATTCCGGATATATTGAATAGAAGTATAATCGATGATATTATTACTGTTAGTGATAGGGACGCATACGATATGGCAAAGTTGCTGGCAAAAAAAGAAGGAATATTTAGTGGGCCGTCTTCCGGTGCAGCCCTTGTAGGAGCTTTGGCGGTTGCAAAAAAATTAGGTAAGGGCAAGAGGGTGGTAACCGTTTTTCCGGATACCGGGGAAAGATATTTTTCGGTAGCGCAGTATTTTGAGTTTTAATGGAACTTTCGCTATAAAAGTGCGGCAAAATGACTCAAAAATATGCCTGATATAGAAACGAGGCTATTAAGTAAAATGGAAGGATACTTTGCCGAGGACGCCAAGCGTATTCGGCATGCTCGCGCTGTGTTGGGCTATGCCAAGGAAATTCTGGAAAAAGAAAAAGGAGATAGAGAAGTAGTCATTCCCGCAGCTATACTACATGATATTGGTATAAAGGAATGTGAAAAAAAGTATAATTCCACCGCAGGCCACTTACAGGAAAAAGAGGGCCCTCCTATAGCAACAGGGATTTTACATGATCTAAATGTGGATGAAGAGATTATTTCAGAGGTATGCCAAATAATAGCCAGTCATCACAGTCCCGGGGAGATAGATACCGCAAATTTTAGGATTCTCTGGGATGCAGACTGGTTAGTTAATCTTAGGGACGAATATGATATTAATGACAGAGAAAAACTAAAAGATGTAATCAAGAAAGTATTTTTAACGGCAACAGGAAGATCCAGGGCCGAGGAAATTTATATTAAAAATGAAAAAAACGGGTAAAATATACATAATAGGCGCGGGGCCCGGGGACCCGGAGCTTATAACGGTAAAAGCTTTAAAGGCGCTAAAAAAAGCCGATACTATTGTGTATGATTTTTTGGCAAGCCCTGAATTATTGAAGTTAGCAAAAAAATCCGCCAAAAAAATATGTGTTGGCAAGGCCGATGGTTTGCACCTTTTGGAGCAGCGCTCTATAAATAATCTTCTTTATAAAAAGGCAGGGCAAGGCAAAGTAGTTGCTCGCCTAAAAGGAGGGGATCCGCTTGTATTCTCAAGAGGAATCGAAGAAGCCCTATATCTAAAAAAGAAAGGCATAGAATTTGAGATAATCCAGGGCCTGACGTCGGCATTTGCGGCCCCGGAAAGTTTCGGTATACCGCTTACGAGAAAAGGGAAATATTCGTCAGTGGCGATTCTGACCGGCAGAAAAAGTAATAGTGAAGCCCTCGACGCACCGGATTGTGATACAATAATCTATCTAATGGCAGTAGCTAATATAGAAAATGTGGTAAGGGCAATAATTAAATCAGGAAGAAAAAGTACCACACCATGCGCCTTTATAGAGAGAGGCGCAACCGACAAAGAACGCATAGTAACAGGGAACGTCTCTAATATAGCTAAGAGAGCGCGTGAATATAAAATTAAATCGCCGGCGATATTTATCGTAGGGGAAGTTGTAAAATACGGGAATAGGCTATATGGGTATAAATTTAAAAAAAGATAATATTATATGCCCCTATTTTGTGGTTGGCGGCAGTAATAGGAAAGAAAAGATCCGCTCTTTTCCCGGCCAGCATAGATTCTCTATAGATTTACTGATAAAAGATATAAGACAATTAAAAGCGCTGGGTGTTAATAAAATTTTGTTATTCGGTGTCCCGGGCAAAAAAGACGAATTAGGAAGCCAGGCGCACAAAAAAGATAATATAGTAAGTCTCGCGGTTCGGCGGATAAAAGAGGGATTTCCACATTTAACGGTAATGACCGATGTTTGTCTATGCGCTTATATAAGTCATGGACATTGTGGAATTATTCGGGAACCCGGGACATGGGATCGGGAATCGGATAATTTTATAGATAATAAGAAAACTTTAGTCGCTCTTTCAAAAATTGCGGTTGCGCACGCAGAAGCCGGAGCAGATTATGTATCGCCGTCAGCGATGGCGAAGGGGCAGGTTGCGGCGATAAGAAGGGCTTTGGATGAGAATGGATACCGCAAAACTAAGATAATGGGGTATTCCGCGAAGTTTGCGTCCAATTTTTACGGGCCATTCAGGAATGCGGCAGATTCCGCGCCCAAATTCGGGGACAGAAAAGGTTACCAGCTGGACTATTCTGATCCCGGATCGGCATTAGCAGAAATTAAAGAGGATATCGATGAGGGCGCGGATATAGTCATGGTCAAGCCGGCGCTTGCCTATCTGGATATAATAAAATCGGCAAAGTTAAAATTTGATAAGCCGATAGCTGCTTATAATGTAAGCGGTGAGTATGCTCTTGTGAAGTATGGGGCAAAACAGGGCCTGTGGGATGAAGGCGAAATGGTCAAAGAAATAATAGTATCGATAAAAAGGGCCGGCGCCGATTATATTATTACGTATCACGCGAAGGAAATAGCGAAATGGTAAATTTCGTCTGGAGGATCAAAAAATGAGTGCGGAAAATATTGATTATGACGGTCTGAAAAAACGGGGATTTTTGAGGCAGAAGCAGGACGGATTTTTTGTCCTTAGGGCAAAGATGCCGCATGGCGTGTATAGCCCGGACAACCTTTTAAAAATAAATGAGATAGCAGCTAAATATGGGCGAGGCATTATTCATGCCACGACAAGGCAAGGTCTAGAGATACCTTTTATTAAATTTGAAGATATCGAGCGTGTTGAAAAGGAAATAAGAGCAGCCGGTATAGAGACCGGCACATCAGGTCCCCGCTTAAGGACGACTACAACCTGCCCGGGAAATAATTGGTGCAAGTCAGGGCTTATTAATACATTTTCTTTATACGATAGGATCGAAAACGAACTGGGTATAAAGTGTGCTATGGACCTTCCGCATAAATTTAAAATTGTCATATCCGGCTGTACCAATACCTGCACCCGCCCTCAAACTTCCGAAATAGGCATTCATGGCCAGGTAGATCTCGCGACCAAAAAGATAGGGTATGCTATCTATTTGGGAGGCTGCGGCGGGAAGACTCCAAGGAACGGCTTTAAGCTTGATCGTATCTTTACCGAAGATGAGGCATTAGTCGTGATAGAAAAGACTGTGAAATTTTTTAAAGAGAATGCCAAGCCAAAGCAGCGCTTGGCGCTGCTTATAGAGGAAATTGGCAGGGATAGGTTCTTAAAGGAAGTTGTGGTATAATAAAACTACACCGGCCCGGTGTAAACTTGGAGGTTCGTATGTCAGGCATATTTTCTGATATAACAAAAACGATAGGCCGCACGCCATTAGTTAAGATAAATAAGCTTACGGAAGGAGTTGGCGCGACAATTCTGGCAAAATTGGAATTTTTTAATCCATTATCAAGCGTTAAGGACAGGATAGGCATAGCGATGGTAGAAGATGCCGAAAAGAAGGGGCTGCTGAAAAAAGAGTCTGTCATAATTGAGCCAACGAGTGGAAATACAGGTATAGCACTCGCGTTTGTCGCTGCGGCAAAAGGATATAAATTGATACTGACAATGCCGGACACGATGAGCCTGGAACGAAGGCAGCTTTTAAAGATATTAGGCGCCGAAATTGTCCTTACGGACGGTGCAAAGGGCATGAAAGGAGCGGTTGAGAAGGCGGAGGAACTTGTTAAAAAGACCAAAAACGCTTATATGCCCCAGCAGTTTAATAATCCTGCTAATCCCGAGATACATCGCAAGACGACGGCCGAAGAGATATGGAAAGACACAGATGGTAAAGTGGATATATTCATCGCGGGCGTAGGAACCGGCGGAACGATTACGGGCGTAGGAGAAGTCTTAAAGGAGCGCAAGCCCACGGTAAAGATCATCGCCGTTGAGCCGAAAGATTCAGCGGTGCTGTCCGGCAATAAGCCCGGCCCACACAAGATACAGGGTATAGGCGCGGGGTTTGTGCCGCAGGTATTGGATCTGAAAATAATAGATGAGATCATGCAGGTTTCCAACGAAGATTCGGGAGCGATAGCCAAGAGATTGGCGCGCGAAGAGGGGATATTCGTTGGTATATCCAGCGGCGCTGCGATGTGGGCGGCGCTGGAAGTGGCAAAAAGAAAAGAGTCGGAAGGCAAGACTACAGTCGTTGTCCTGCCCGACACCGGAGAAAGATACCTCTCCACCTGGTTATTTCAGGAATTTCTGACGTAAAATAAAAAACCTTGACAAATTCGAGCTTTCCTGTATAATCCACACTAAACTAATCATATTTATAGGAATTCGAACCGTCATGAAGATAACATACAAAGGAGACTACGCTTTAAAAGCCATTTTTCAGCTTGCCTTAAAGCACGATGAGGAAGGCGACGGCGTCATGTCTATATCCGAAATAGCCGGGCATGGCGATATGCCGACAAAATTTTTAGAACAGATACTGCTGGCTTTAAGAAAAGGCGGTTTTGTTAAATCAAAGAGAGGGATAAATGGCGGATTTTCTTTGGCAAGATCCGCTAAAGATATAACCGTCGGCCAGATAGTCAGGTTTATAGAAGGCCCGATAGAGCCTATATCATGCGTGAAGGAAGATAAGTATAAAGGATGTAAGGATATGGCAAGCTGTATCTTCAGGGGCGTGTGGAAAGAGGTGGCTTTGGTTACATCAAAAATTGTGGACAATCTGACATTTGCCGACCTGATATTAAGATACAGAAGAAAAGGGCGCCGCGCCAAGTCCGGTTACGAATACGCGATATAAAAAGGTAAAATGAATATAGCATTAGTCGGTAATCCAAATGTAGGTAAGAGCGTAATCTTTAATTCCTTGACCGGAAATTACGTTACTGTTTCGAATTATCCCGGTACAACCGTGGATGTTTCTAAGGGTGAGGGCAAATTTGGCGCAAAACAGTATACTATAATAGATACGCCGGGTGTCAATAGTCTTACCGCTCATTCAGAGGACGAAGAGGTCACAAAAGATATATTATTAAAGAGTGACACCGCTGTGATAGTCCAGGTTGCGGACAGCAAAAATCTAAAGAGGTCGTTATTGCTCACACTTGAACTTATCGAGATTGGCATACCGCTTGTATTATGCCTTAATATGAGTGACGAGGCAAAGGAGCGCGGCATAGCCATAGATGTAAAAAAGCTTGCGGACAGGCTTGGCATAAATATAGTGGAGACCGTAGCTGTTACCGGTGAAGGTATAGCGAAATTGAAAGAAGCTATTTTGAAGACCAAAGCGCCAAGCCCTGCCGTAGAGTATTTAAAGACTGAAAGAGAAGGCGCGGGCACTGACAAGATATCGTTAATGAGAGCCAGGGAGAGGGTAGTTGAAGCGCTATTAAAAGATATACTAAAGTTTTCTAAACCACTGAAGAAAAATATTGCTGAAGCGATCGGTAGGATAACTACAAGGCCCATTACCGGTGTGCCTATACTAATACTAATCATGACTCTGATGTACTTTTTCGTAGGAAAGTTCGCCGCGGGTACATTAGTAGATTTTTTTGAGAATACTCTATTTGGAAATATAGTAAATCCGTTTTTTATATCGGTAGTTGATAAATATATAGGCGCGAGTCTGGTAAGAGATTTTTTAATAGGAGACTATGGCATTCTTACCATGGCCTTGACTTATGCGTTTGCTATCATATTTCCCATAGTTACGGCTTTCTTTTTATTTTTTGGCATCTTGGAGGATTCAGGATATCTTCCAAGGCTTTCTGTATTAAGCGATACCATCTTTAAGGTGATAGGCTTAAATGGCAGGGCGATATTACCCATAATATTAGGCTTGGGATGCGGAACGATGGCAACGTTGACCGCCAGGATACTCGATACAAAAAAAGAGCGGATACTCGTAAGCATATTATTAACTTTAGCCATACCGTGTTCAGCACAGCTCGGGGTAATAATGGGTATGTTGGGCAGTGTTTCCGGTAAAGCGCTTGTCTCGTGGTTAGTAATAATGATCCTTATTCTTGTGGCCGTTGGATTTATTGCTTCTAAGGTTGTTCCGGGCGCCAGAAGCCCATTTATACAGGAGATACCGCCTATAAGAATGCCGCAGATAAAGAATATATTTGTGAAGACGTTTGCCCGGCTTAAGTGGTATCTTAAAGAGGCTGTGCCGTTATTCGTGCTGGGAACCGCGCTTCTATTTATATTGAACGCAGCCGGTTTACTAAAGGTGATAGAGAGTTTGGTCAGTCCGGTCGTAGTTGGATTATTGGGATTGCCGCAAAAAGCGACCGAAGCCTTTATAATAGGTTTCTTAAGAAGAGATTATGGCGCCGCAGGACTATACGCGCTCTCAAAGTCAGGCGCGTTAGATGGAATTCAGACTCTGGTAAGTGTCGTCGTTATCACACTGTTTGTGCCGTGTGTGGCCCAGTTCTTTGTTATTGTTAAAGAAAGAGGCATAAAAATAGCCTGTCTAATAGGCGGATTTGTATTTATATTCGCATTTCTGTTTGGAGGGGCGCTGAATTTTCTTGTACGCCATTTATCGGCCTTAGGGATATCTGTCATTTAAATAAAAGGGAAAGATATGGAAAGAGATCATAAGATAGAAGAAGCGTTAAGCATAGTCTGGGATGAGAGAGAAAAGAATGTCTTTAGCGAGCAGAGCTTAAGACCCAGGATAGTTGATAAGGTGGGTGAAGACATTCTGGATACGCTTATCAAAGAAGGCTATATCACGCTTGACAATAGTAAAGCCGTAAGATTTACGATAAAAGGAGAGGGCTTAGCAAGGGACATTACAAGGAGGCAACGCCTTGCCGAAAGACTTCTTATCGATGTACTTGAACTCGGGCGGCGAGAGATGGATTATCAGGCGTGCGAGTTCGAGCATATTTTATCAAAGGAGGTAGAAGAAAGCATATGTACGCTTTTAGGGCATCCGAAAGAATGCCCGCACGGTCTTCCCATTCCTTCGGGAGATTGCTGCCGGAAGGCAAAGGATTACCTGGAGAGTGTGGTTGTGTCGTTGTCAAAACTGTCCGCGGGAGAGGCGGCCCGGATAGTATATGTATTAACAAGAGAGCATCCGCAGCTTCATAAGCTGATGGCGTTTGGGGTCACGCCCGGGGCGAAGGTGTTCGTGCATCAGGTATCACCTTCGTTTGTGATACAGGTTGACCAGACTCAGGTTGCGTTGGAAAGTGAAATAGCAAAAGAGATTTTTGTAAAGAGAGTAAAGAAAGGAGAGGTGTAAAGATGGCGAAGACGATTAAAGAGATAAATGAAAAGATAAAAAGCGGGGCGGTCGTTGTGGTCACGGCCGAGGAGGTAATAGACCTCGTAGAGAAGAACGGGTTGGCCGAGACCGCGAAGAAAGTGGATGTTGTTACAACGGGAACGTTTGGTCCGATGTGCTCAAGCGGCGCCTACCTTAATATAGGACATTCTAAACCAAAGATAAAGCTGGGCGGCGGCAAAGTAACTTTAAACAATGTGCCGGCGTATGCGGGATTTGCGGCGGTCGATATTTATGTGGGAGCAACCGCTATGCCTGACGACGATCCCAGGAACAAAGTATTTCCGGGTGAGTTTAAATATGGCGGAGCGCATGTAATAGAGGAGCTCGTTGGGGGTAAGGATGTAGTGCTTGAAGGAACCGCGTATGGTACGGATTGCTATCCGCGCAAGCATATCAAGACATATATCAATATACAAGACATCAACGAGGCGGTTCTTTTAAATCCGCGTAATTGTTACCAGAACTATAATTGCGCAGTCAATCTATCTACAGAAAAAACAATATACACCTATATGGGGTCGTTAAAACCAAACATAGGTAATGCGAATTATTGTTCGGCAGGGCAGCTATCCCCGCTTCTTAAGGATCCATATTATAGGACAATAGGGGTTGGAACGCGTATATATTTAGGTGGAGGAGTAGGCTATGTATATTGGCATGGTACGCAGCATAATCCTTCCGTGAAGAGAAAAGATAATGGTGTGCCGCAAGCGCCCGCCGGAACGCTGGCGGTTATGGGAGATCTCAAACAGATGAAGTCGAAGTGGCTCATGGGCACATCATTCCAGGGTTATGGGACAACGCTCGTTGTCGGCATGGGGATACCTATACCTATATTGAATGAAGATATTCTTAAGTCTGCCGCGGCAAAAGACGAGAATCTGTGGACACAGATAGTCGATTACAGCGAAGACTATCCTCAAGGCAAGGTCGGCTCTCTCGGAGAGGTTAATTACAAACAGTTAAGAAGCGGCAAGATATCCGTGAAAGGAAAAGAAGTTCCTACATCATCGCTTTCGAGCTACTCTAAGGCGCGCGAGATCGCCGATGAATTGAAGAAGTGGATAGCGGATAAGAAGTTCTTCCTTACGGAGTTTGTGCAGGCATTGCCGGGGGCGGACTCAGGCTACAGCTTCAAGCCGCTCAAAGAGCGGCCAGTCAAGGAAGAGTAATTGTATCAAGCTGGAGGCAGTCCTTTGGCGGCCGCCAAAGGACTGCCTGTGAACGGAGTATAATATGGCTCACTTTGCGCATGTCTTTTTGCACTACCTCTATGAGATACTCCCCGCGCTCGCGGTAGGGTTCTTTATCAGCGGGCTGGTGCATGAGCTTATACCCGAAGACAAAGTATTAAAATACTTAGGCGGCGGCGGGATCAAGCCCATATTTTATTCTACATTGATAGGCACGCTGCTTCCGGTCTGCTGCTGGGGAAGCCTTCCCATAGCGGTGAGTTTCTACAAAAAGGGCGCCAAGCTTGGGCCCATTCTCGCTTTTCTTGTCGCCACACCCGCAACATCTATAAGCGCGTTATTAGTCGCATATTCAGTCCTCGGATTAAATTTTGCCATATACATATTTTTTGCGGTGATAATAATGGGTTTAGCCATAGGGCTTATAGGTGACAGAATAAAGCATGTCAGGCATACGCAGCCAGAGAAGATATCGTGTCCGCACTGTGAGCTGAAGCCTGAGCATATACACAAGCATGAAAAGAAGACCATGGCCCAGAGGGCAAAGTCGGTTTTGAAATACGCCTTTGTAACGTTGCCAAAAGAGATAGGCCCGGAGCTTTTTATGGGTATATTACTGGCTACCATTGTCGCTACATTCGTCCCATTAGGGCAGCTGGTCAAATCATATCTTGGCGGATGGGTAGGTTATCTATTCTCCATAGTCTTTGGCGTCCTCACATATATATGCTCTACAGCCACGGTACCATTTGTGGATAGTCTTATTAGGCAGGGTATGAGTGTTGGAGCGGGCATGACGCTTCTTTTAATCGGGCCGGTAACAAGTTATGGTACGATACTCGTATTAAAAAAAGAATATGGGCTTAAGGTCTTGTCGATATTTCTATCATCATTAATAGTGATCTCTCTTTTACTTGGGGTCGGCTATCAGTTAATTTTGACAAACATAAGGTAATACTATATACTATTTATTAATACCTTAAAGTGGCCGAAGGATCGGGGGTTAAATCATGGCTGGTAAAAAGGTACTTATAGTAGATGATGAGATAGATTTTGTCGCTGTTTTAAGGACCCGCCTCGAAGCGAATAATTTTGAAGTAGCTGTCGCGTATGACGGTGAAGAAGGGCTTGAGAAGGTCAAAGAAGTCGCGCCGGACATTATAATACTGGACATCATGATGCCAAAGATAAACGGTTTTGATGTCTGCCGCAAGCTCAAACTCGACCATAACTACAAAGACATTCCTGTGATAATGCTCACCGCAAAATTTCAGGCCAGTGATATAAAATTCGGCCAGGCTGTGGGCGTTAATGCTTACATAACCAAACCATTTGAACCGCAAGTGCTTTTAGATAAGATGCGTGAATTATTGCAGAAAAACAAATAATCACCGCGGAGGGTATTATATGAAGAAAAAATTGATAATAGTTGTCCTGTTTATCGTCGGAGTTGCATTCGGCCTTGTGTTGGCCCATGGTCCGTTGAATGCACAGGGAGATTCCGATATTTTATCCAAACTTAATGATATCGCTAAGGGCCAGGAAGATCTTATGGCAGCGATGAATTCTATCAGAGAGGACCTGCAGATAATAAAAGTGCGGGTTACGCAACTGCAATAGTCTATGCCTTCAGAGAACATATCATACATAGTAGCGTTTGCCGCGGGCCTTTTAACGTATCTATCTCCATGCCTTCTACCATTAATACCGGCCTTCATTGCCTATATAACCGGAGTGTCATTCCAGGACTTTAAGAACGAAGAGAAGAAAAAGATACTCCGGAAGAAGACTATTATCCATTCGCTTCTTTTTATCGTAGGGTTCTCCGTAGTATTTGTATTGCTGGGGCTTACCGCGACATTCGTCGGTAAAGCGCTTTTTCAATACCAAAAATTTATAAGAATAGCCGGAGGGGCGCTCATAGCGTTATTCGGCCTGCAGCTTTTGGGGCTACTTAATTTTAATTTCCTTATTAAGGAAAGAAAGCTGCCCATAGTGGCAAAAGGCGCAAGTTATGCGGGATCATTTTTGATCGGCGTGACATTTGCCGCGGCCTGGACGCCATGCGCAGGGCCTATCTTGGGCTCAATACTGGTCCTTGCCGGCACAAAGGCAGATATGCTTGCAGGCGCGAAACTTCTGACCGCTTACTCACTTGGCATAGCCATACCTTTTTTTATAACAGCAATTCTGGTAAACTCATTTTTGGAACATTTTAACAAGTTCCAGAAGGCGATAGGCGTAATAAATAAAATAGGCGGAGTCTTTCTTATAATGATCGGAATTTTATTGGCGACGAATTATCTTGCGGTTATATCGGAAAAATTATTGAGCTCGTTTACAAAATAGCCTGCCTATCGGCGAGGCAAAGAAAGGGGCGATTATGAAATTCATAAAAGGGTTTATTTCGATAGCGGTATTGTTTTTGGCGGTGGGTTGCTCCAGTACGGGAGCGATTGAAATAGGAAGCGAGGCGCCCGACTTCAGCCTTCCGAATATCGAAGGCAAGCAGGTGAGCCTTTCCAGTTTTAAGGGTAAGGTAATAATACTGGATTTTTTCGCGAGCTGGTGCCCACCCTGTAAACAGGAAGTCCCCGATTTTATAGCGCTGCAGAAGGCGTATGGCGCCGAAGGCTTTGCCGTAATAGGCGTGGCATTGGTTAATGCCAAAGACGCGAAAAATTTCGCGCAGGAGTTTGGCGTAAATTATCCAATTCTCGTAGATGATGGCAAGGTTAGTAATCTTTATGGCCCGATAAGGAGTATACCGACGACATTTATATTGGATAAAAGCGGCAAGATAGTTAAGCTATATATAGGTTTTCGCCCAAAGAGTGTTTTTGAGGCCGATATAAAGGAATTGCTTAAATAAACATGATTATAACTAAACAAAAAGAGATAAAAGAGATCTTAAAGTACCTCGAAGGGGAGAAGAATATTTTTCTCATCGGCTGCGGTGAGTGCTCCACCACGTGTAAAACCGGCGGCGAAGAGGATGTCAAAAAAATAAAAGAGTTGCTCGAGAAAGAAGGCAAGGTTGTGACGGGATATTCTGTACCGACAGCGCCGTGTATTGCCGCAAAAGTGAAGATGGAGCTGGCGAAGAACAGAAAAACCATCGAATCTTCGGATGCCATTCTGGTATTGGCATGCGGCCTCGGGATACAATCCGTCGCGGAGAACCTACGGGTCGATAAGAAAGTTCACGTTGGGTGTGACACCCTTTTTATGGGCGCTATCGACGCGTCCGGCACATTTATGGAAAGGTGCTCCGCATGCGGAGACTGCATTCTCGATCTTACGGGTCTTATATGTCCGGTAACGCGCTGCGCCAAAGGGTTATTAAATGGGCCTTGCGGCGGGCAGGATAAGGGCAAATGCGAAGTAGACAAAAATCGCGACTGCGCGTGGATACTCATCTATAATCAACTAAAAAAACAGGGCAACCTGAATCTGCTGAAAGCAAAGCGTCCCCCCAAAGATTACTCCAAATCATCGAAGCCACGGCAATTGAAACTGCAATAAAGTTTGTTTCCTCCTCTCTCACCCTTATGATATAAAACTTCCCCGTCTCTCTAATGTATTGATAGCGGGGCCTGCCGCTTTGAGGACTTTTGTTTCTACAGGTTCGCATAGACTCTATGAATAGCCCGCCAGGATTAACAACGCATCCGGCTATATAAAGCATATACGTGATGGTCAATATGGAATCCTATAGCGGCGGTCTATTCCTGTATGCCATGCTCGCCCAATATCCAAAAGTCCTCAAAGCGTCACCCGCGATTGATATCCATAGACAGACAGGGAAGTTTTATACGGTATGAGTGCAACAACCTAAGCCTACGGTTATGGGAAGCACAATAAAAATGTTAGGTCTTTTGTGATGACGAAAAACGGTTAAAAAGGGCCGAGGATGTTCGCCTTCGTTTTAAACTTAGGCGATCCCGCCGCTTTTTGGCGGGATGAGGCCCCGTTTAGGGGCCG
>JAUYOL010000038.1 GCA_030695905.1 Candidatus Omnitrophota bacterium
TTTGAGTTTTAATCTTGCGATCGTACTTCCCAGGCGGATGACTTAACGCGTTAGCTTCGCCACTCGAAGGGTCGATACTTCCAATAGCTAGTCATCATCGTTTAGGGCGTGGACTACAAGGGTATCTACAATTTTGTTACTATCCCGCAACTGCGGGACGGATAAGTTATTTCTACTTACCTCTCTGCATCGCTGCAGAGTTCAGACTATATCATAGATTAAACATGACGGGCGGGAGAGTTTTTAATTCTCACCGCCCATCTTTTATTAACCTCTCGGCGTATAGTCGTTGAGGGGTCGCCTAAGGCGACTTCCCTGCTGGTTGGCCGGTAGCGGATTTACTCCGCGCCACCGGGCACTTTTTCACCACGTTTAGGGATTCCTTACTCGAAAAATGTGCTCTACTTTAAAAAGTTGAGCGTTCGAGTATTTTTCTGTCTCTATGATATCCTGTGCTTTTTGGATAGCGCTAGGATTATCACATTCTTCGAAGTGAAAATACTTAACAGTCCAACCGTTATGAACCATTAATATATGCGATTCCATATTCTTTCTCCTTTCTTGTGGTAGTGCCGGATACTCCGGCTGTTCCAGAACATATAGCTCCCGCCTCGGCTCTCGCCTCGACGGGATCCTCACAAAATATACTTCGCTTGCGCTCCGTTATTTTGTGGGACAAGTTTTCTCAGCCAGATTTATTAAGTAATCTTTTTTCGTTGTCTCTGTCTAGCAGATTAACTTCTGTTCGCAGAAGCTCAAGCAGATATTTCCACTCAGCTTCCGTAAAGATAACGCCTTTCAGTATAAAACTCTCTCCCATCTTTAATGGATCGAGATCAAGAGTCTTGGCGTTTCTTAAAGATTCAACACAACTTTTTCTTAGTTCTTTCGCATTCATGAGATTACTCCTTTCTAATCTAACTAAGGGACTAGTGCCGCATCAAGCACGCGATGTGCTCAATTACCCTTACGGCATTGTTAATCCTTTTTGATCCCCACGCTTTCGTGTTTCAGGGTCAGGAATGCCCCAGCAAGCTGCCTTCGCCTTTGGTGTTCCCCACGATATCAACGGATTTCACCCCTACACCGTGAGTTCCGCTTGCCTCTGGCATCCTCCAAGTCTGGCCGTTTCCCGCCCATCTCCTCGGTTAAGCCGAAGTTTTTAAAACGGGACTAACCAGACCCCCTACACACCCTTTACGCCCAAT
>JAUYOL010000039.1 GCA_030695905.1 Candidatus Omnitrophota bacterium
CCGATACCGCGGCAGCAACGGCTATCGACATTAAAATAATCGGCAGAAATATTAATCTCTTCAAGTGAGCCCCCTTTCCATTTATGTTTAGCTAAAGTATATCACGTCAAACAGAGAAATATTTAGGATTGATAAGTAGCCGTAACTTTATAGTTACCGTTGGCCCATTCGGCAACATCGGTGTTCCATTCCTCGATCGATACTTTTATAATCTCATTACTTTTTAGGTGTAATTCTGCTCCAAGAGGAAGAGAATCGCTTCCTATGGTTAAGGTTACCTTATCGCCATTGTGTGGCAGATCTGATATCCCGAGAGTAGAAGAGACATATAGGCCCGGGTCGCCAAGATTGTAAGGGTCATTAATGCCTCTCAGTTGAGTCGTAGGATCTTTCAACGCGATATACGCGTAGCGCAAGCCCGCAATTTTATAATAATATCCCCTTGTGGAAGACCCCTTATCTATTACCGTCTCACGTACTATGTGGCCTGAATAGGCGTATATACCTATGCTGGTTATCGCGCAAAGTATCACAAAATATATTGCCAGCGCTAGAGCAAATCCTTTTTTAAGTGAAATATTTATCATGTTTCGAGCGGACATATTCTTGTTTCAGTTTTGAAAGTAGAACCATTTTTTTCGAATTCGAGCTTTATGATGAGCAAATTATTCGATGAAGACCATGAGGATTGCAAGCATGTTACATTTCTAGAGAGGACATCGTTTTCATTAGGATCGGGAATAAGTGTTGTTGATTTGTAAAAGTAAAGACAATAATTAGCGTTCGCTTGATAATAATAAACGGTGTCAGAAGACACCGCATCTATATGGCCGCCTTCTATGGTTGCTCTGATCCATTCCGGAGAATTACTAACCTGGATATTTTTAGCAAAACGTAACATGTTCGTCATGTGATTCATTATAACATATGCTTCACGCACAGGCTCTGCTTTATCCTGGATAGCATTGCCGAATTGGATCATGGCGACAAACTGATAGGAAACCGCCAGTGTAAGAACAATAGCCAAAGTCATTGCTATGATTAGTTCTATCAGAGTTATTGAGCGATTTTTTACTAGTTCCACGTGATTTTCGTAGTGACGATTTTATAATTAGTGGTTGAGGTTACGTTGATAAGGCAGTTGCCGCCGCGATTCTTAAGTTCAGTAAGATATGTGTCGTTGCGAAACTGGTCATTTGTAGTATCGCCTTCGGGCGGTAAGTCTCCAAGGGCAAGATAATAAAGTTTTTCCATCTTATCCGTAGCGAAATCGGTTGCCATTAGGGTCAGGCGCGCTTTCATGATGAAGTTTTTCATGCTGAAGACGTAGAATTCAAAAGCCCCCACAGCCGTAATCGCTATGATGACCATGGCTACTATGAGTTCAACTAATGTAAAGCCTCTATTTTTACCGTTAGCAATCATAGTCGCCCTTTTTTACCAGCACAATAAGGAAAAGTATATTGTAGTGGGCCCGCCGCCAGAACCGTTAATATCACCATCAACATCCACATACCAAAAACCATCGCCCATGTCATTACGGGCTGCTACCCAAAAACTCCTATCATCATCATATTGGTTAGCGCCTCTTAGAATTGCTACCGCGTTAGGGTATGTAATTGAGCTTAAACTTGTGGAAACAGGAGCTGGGTTATCTACTCCCACAACTTGCCCATTGTATACACGAATTCTGCTGCTTCCCCACATCCCAGCGCTAGACCATAATCCGGCTCCGCCATTAGCAGTCCTTATCCAGACATCATACGCATCAATATTACCGCCTGAGTTATGCGAAGCATCAGTCTTAGGGGTATATAGAGGGCTAGTCGCCCCGACACCGATATTGCCTTCAACAAGAAGCGAGCTCGCCGGTATGGAGGCATCCGGTAAGGTAGTTGATGAAGAATATGCAGCGCCTACAGCGCCCTTTTTACCGCGCAGGACAGTACTGCTCGGATCCGGAACTATTGTCGTGAGCTTTACTTCATCGACCGATACCGCGGCAGCAACGGCTATCGACATTAAAATAATCGGCAGAAATATTAATCTCTTCAAGTGAGCCCCCTTTCCATTTATGTTTAGCTAAAGTATATCACGTCAAACAGAGAAATATTTAGGATTGATAAGTAGCC
>JAUYOL010000040.1 GCA_030695905.1 Candidatus Omnitrophota bacterium
AGTTCCCGGGGCACGCGTTCTTTGACATACGCGAGAAGTCTAACATTATCGAGATAAAATACTAAACTTTACGAAACTACAGGAGGTTCGTTACGCAAGAGGTGTCTCTATTCTAATCTACCTCGACTGGGAAATTGGACATCTTAAATAATACGGCTATCGGGGACACTGAATATCTTGCCGCCCAGGTGATGGATGATCTTCGGCCCCGCTTTCTCAGGGCACCATCTGTCGGTAAAAATGCCGCTTTGGGCTTCTGCATACACGACGTCACCGAGCACTATGTTGTACTTCTTAAGTAGGGCCTTATCTCTACGAAGCTTACATTCCAACACGCCTATGGCTGATTTTAGCCGGGGGGATTTTATCTTCTTACTCTCTTCTTTAACCAGCCCATATTCTTTAAACTTATCTACCCCTGCGCCTGAAACGCTCCCGAGCTTACGCACTACTTCAGCCATATCGCTTGAAGGTACATTGACAACAAAATCGCCCGTCTCAAGAATAGCCTTATATATAAAGTGTTTCTCCCATATTTCAAGAGCTATTATCGGAGGATCGTCGGAAATAGGCATATTCCAGGCTATGGGCGTTATGCCGGCCTTTTTCTTAAAAAGTGAGCTTACCAAAACAACCGGGCCCGGCCCTATAAGGCGGTATGCTATCTCCAATGGTATCTTTTTCTTCATCATCCTCCCCTCGATCTTTTCGTTGGTCATCTTCATGAGGTAATTATATCATGAATTTTGTCAATCCTGTTTAAATCCTATCCTGCGCTTCGGTGGTTCCGACGGCGGAGCCATAAGTTGCCTGATAACTTCGAATATAGATTGAATTTCTACGTCGTGTTTTTCAAACTTTCTTTCAAGCTCATTGAGTTTATAGACTAACTCTTTATGCGTCGATAAGATCTGTCTTAATTTAACGAATGCGCGCATTATAGCAATATTAACTTGAATAGCTCTCTTGCTATTAAGAACGCTGGATAACATAGCAACGCCTTGTTCCGTAAATGCATACGGATTAGCACGCCTGATGCCGCCCCAACTTGAAGTCACAAATTGTGACTTCAAGATTTTGTATTCATCTTCTGTTAGTTGAAACATAAAATCTTCCGGGAATCTATCCATGTTTCTTTTGACCGCTTGAATAAGTACTTTCGCTTCTACCCCATAAAGCTTTGCCAAATGAGCACTTAGCATAACTTTATGGCCCCGAATAAGATTTATCTTATTCTCTATAACATCTTGAGGTATTATTCCCTCCATATTGCCTCCTGTTTTTTAGGTGATTACAAGTTATAACACAATCCTCCTATCATATAAGACGTAAAAAGTGCCAAAATTGTTGCAATTTATTTTAAAATAGTTTACAGAAATTTTTACAACCGGCTGATTTACTTGCAGTTATGTATGAATGGATTGCTTGTTGTGGGCTTACCTTTACCCTAATTTCTTGATGAACCAGACTTTGACTGCCGCGACTTTGTCGCCCTGGATCTCGATTATGCCGCTTTTGACTGTTCCTCCTGTGGCAAATGTCGATTTAAGCTCCCTTGCAATAGTCTCCAGCCTCTTGGATCCATAGGTGTGGAGGCCCGCGATGACCGTGACAGCTTTACCGGATCTTTTTTCTAATCGGATTTTTGGTGTTGGCGAACTTCCCATGGGGTAATTATATCATACAAAAATCCATTAAAACCACTTCCAAAACAATCTAAAACCAGTATACGGGATAATGTCTCTTGGGATTGGTCGACAGATTATTTATCAATAATGCAACGATCAACATTATTAAGGCGCCAACGAGAACTGGAAAAAATACATACCGATAACCAAGGGAATGAATTTTTTCTCCTCCAATTATCGCAATCAATGCGGTAGCTCCTCCGGGAGGGTGCAAAGTGCGTGTTAAGTGCATCGCCACTATTGCCACTGATACTGCCATGGGACCGGCCATGATAGGATCGTTGCCTGCTAATATAAAAACAGTAACGCCGACAATCGCAGATAAGACATGGCCACCTATAAGATTCCTGGGTTGGGAGAACTCTGCCGAAGGAGCTCCATAAACAAGAACAGCAGAAGCCCCAAAAGATCCAATTAGGAATGAACTTTCTATGGGTGACAGCTTTAAGTATTTTCCACATATTGCAATAGCATAAATCCCGATGAATGCGCCGATCCATGACCATGCAATTTTACTCAACGGCTTCCGGGGAGGGCACTTTCCAGTTCCCTTCATTCTCAAAAAATAGTTTCTCATTTTTCCTGCCATTGTCTTCATCTTTTAGCAGTTATTTATTATTTTACCTGATAACGCTTCTGAAAGCTCTCTTGTTCTTTTTTCCGCCGCGCGTCTTCTTCGGGATCCATCTTGTCGATGAACCATTTATGGTTATCCGAATTCAAAACCTCATCGATCTTCACTTTTAAGGCCTTCGCCGCTTCGACTTTTCTGGGATCCGATGACTTAAGATTCTCATCCGCTAAAGTTTCAAGCTCCGGGATAAATTCGGCGTAAAAATTCTTCGCGACTTCATATGTCCCGTGCCAGTGGGTATAATCCGGCCCCATCATCGAGGCGCCATGACGCGCGCGTCGACCTTCGTGATGCCAAATTTCGTACCAGATAAAATCTATTCTGTTTCCAAAAGGTACCGGTTTAATGAGCGGTTTGGCGGCCTCCATCAGGGCCTGCCCTGGTTTGGCGAATTTTTCATGATATAGTTCGATCAAACTGTCATACTGTGTATAAAAACTCTCGACAAAAGGGTCACCGTGACAGTTCAAGCAAACATCCTTCATATTCTTGCGCCGTGCCTTCCAGCCAATATCCTTTCCCGGAAGGCCCATGTTAGCGTCGGCGACTTCAGGCCTTATAGAGACAGCAGGCCTATTGTTCCAACTGATCCTCATCCCGACATCATGGGTCACGCCCTGAGAGGGGGTGGCACTCATATGACACGTAGCGCAAGTAGGCGCCGCGTTATAGTCTTCTCCGAGAACCCACTTCTCGTTGTCCAAATTCATCTTATGCTTGTTCGCGTAAAATGCGACGCCGTGTTTGGATTCTTCGTAAATCTCAATCTGAGGATGATCCGGCCCCATGTGGCATTTGCCGCAATTTTCCGGATTCCGAGCTTGTTCCACAGAAAATTTATGCCTCGAATGGCATGCACTGCAGGATCCTTCCGAACCGTCGGGGTTTATGCGGCCTATGCCCGTATTGGGCCAAGTCGCCGGATCCAGTTTACCGTCCTTTAATACCTTAACCTCAGAGCCATGGCACTGCCAACAACCATTCACTACCGCAGAGGAAACTCCATCGGGAAATCCTTCCGTCTTAAATCCGCGATTCCCCTCTACCACTTCAGCCAACCGGTTATCCTGGGAACCCAGAATTCGCGCGGCCTTCGAGTGATGTGAGCTGACAAATTCTTTGACTTCTTCGCTGTGGCAACGGGCGCAATCCTGAGGTGAAACTATCGTTGCTATCATGACCCCGTTATGTTCGTACGCGTCCGGGTCCCCTGTCTTGGCCTGATGGCATTCGTAACAACTGACATTCGCCCGAAAATGTTTGCTGGCACCCCATTGCTCCACAATCGCCGGCGTCTGTTCCTTATGGCAGGCGATACACTCCTTGGATTCTCTAGAGATCGTTTCTGGCACCATACCGGCATTTGCCAAAGATACATGAGGTAGCACGGATAAGATAATAACCGCAAAGAGAGTTTTTTTCATCGGAAGACCTCCTTTGATTCCGCTATGTGGATTTGCTTTTTAAAAAACTGGCGGTGCGTAGATTTTGGTAATATTATACGCTATTTTTGACTTATTCAATAGCACTTTGTCCAATTTCTCTAAGCCCTTTGCGCAGAGAAAATTGGCTCACGCCGAATCTTCTTGCTAGATCTGGAACTGAAGCAGATTCTATAGATTTGCCTTCCGCTTCCAGTAGTGCTTTTACAAGCAGCACAAACTTAGCCGGTTGGCTCTTTGAGACAAGGTTCTTAGGATCGAAAAAATCCCCCGTCATTTTAAAAGTCGCGCCCGGTATCTCTTTAAGCTCTATCCAGGCGTCTTTGCCGTAACTGAAATTCGCGTTCAAAAGCTTATATCTATCCTGCAGCGTCTCCAGCACTTTTATCATCTGCCGCCTAAGGTCCGCATCCTTCAATTGGTGGTCCATGCCCAAGCTAATAGCTATGTCTTCGAGTGAAATAAAAAAGCTGTTCTCACCGAGGCGGGACGATTCAGCCAGAAGCAGAAGATACATATCCATGGCGCGGTCAGCCATGCGCTCAAGCATGGTTGAAAAACAATCGTGATTGTTCAAAAGTTTTGCGCTAACACTGACAATAGCGTCTTTCGGTAATGATTCAAGTGGCACTGGCCTATCAGGCCGCGGCTTTGGATCTTTTTTATCGCCTTCCAGAAGAAAGCGCCTCAAGCGCAAGAGTTTCGTTTTTGCAAGTTCCGGAGAATCTATTAATACGGCAGATTCGTAATTACTTTTTAATGCGGCAATGCTCCAGTTCGTGCTACCATCCACAACATAGCGGCCATCCACTATGATAAGTTTGTCATGCAAAAGATAGTATGGTGTGACTTTATAAATACGTGCGCCTTTTTCAGTAATAGGCAGAAAGATGCGGTCTATTTCCTCGCTTGACGGCATACCATGCCCAGGCTTGGTATTGATATATATCTCCACGCTGACACCTCTAGAGAGAGCCTCTTCCAGATCCTTCATCAAAAGCCGGACCGGGCCGGTCTCAGGAGGATTAAATATATAAAGAGACATGATGATAGATTCTTTAGCACTATCAAGCAATTGTATAACTGCTGGCTCGTATGCCCTGTCGGATATATCTTTAACCTTGGCGGGATAGAATTCGCTCGCTTGATCAGCAGCAAATACGGGTAGGCATAAAGTAAGGATGATGAAAAATATGACTAATTGCAGTTTATTCGATTTCAATAGCTATACTCTCGGTATCTTCGGGTAGCTTTTTTGTTTCTTTATTATTGATCGTATACTGCCATTCATCATAATCAAATGCAACCGCATAACATCTGAATACTTCTTTTCCGTTGATTTTTACCACGAATCCGCCATCTGGCATACATACTCCTTTTATTTTATGATTTCTAAAACCGGGTTACTTATGAAATCTGATGGTTTTACGCGCCAGCCATCATAGGGAGATACCGGATGTCCAGCTTCATCAAATGCGTCTACAATAAGTTCTGAGCAAAAATATGCCTTATCCATATGGCACCATTCGTCGACTATTTTATTCTCAAATATAAAATTAAAACTGATGGGCACAAATGTGGAAACAACATAGAATATCAACCCTCCCCAACCGTATTTAAAACCTTTTTGCTCTTCGCAAAATTTTAATACTTTATCTATAACATCGTTATCCTGTATGTATTTATGCCGAAATGCCCGTATTAGATAACCATTCTTTAAATATATATTGATATCTTTCTCTATAATACCTTCCGGCTGTGCCTCCCAAAGCATGCCGTTCCCTCTATAGATAGCAGCGTGCGTCCAAAATCGGTGTTTTAATTTGCGCGTAAGAGCATTGGATAGCTGTATATACCAGGAATCGGCAAGACTCGCTTTTCCTGTAAGAATAATATCGCCCTTTTTAAGCACTGATATATCGCTAATAACATTTTCGGGTTTTGCGCTCCACCCAAATATAAAAAGACGAATCAAGCCAGTAATAATAAGAAGGATCACCAGCCAAGCTGCTGCTAAAATCGTAAATAAGACCAAATACCATAGTGCTATCATTTATTTATCCCAGTCTCAAATATATTCCTGCGAAGGTAAAAGGGGACCGTTCTGATTTCAGTAATTTCAGAACGCCCGCCGCTCATTTCCGAAAAATAGAACCGTCCCCTTTATGCCCTTTACTTTCTGGATCGTCCCCTTGTCACCCCCCTTGTCGCCTATATGTGTATTTGCTTTTTAAAAAATTGGCGGAGAGGGAGGGATTCGAACCCTCGGTACCTTTCGGTACACGCGCTCTCCAAGCGCGCCGAGTAAGCCGCTTTCGTACCTCTCCGCATAAATTTACTAAAAATCTATACTAAGCTGTTGACTCTTGCCATATATTAAAAATGCTTTTTCAATACCGACAATATCTTATCGTTGCGGGTGAAATTCTCTGTGCGCCAGGAATAGACCATACTGCCTTTTTCCTTTGGCCACTGCGACGCGAATGTCTCCCAGCCCGCTACAGGGCCCTGACGATTGACCCATGCGGGATTACCCACATATCTATAAATACCGTCGGGATAGGCTAAATTCGCTACCGTCTTATAATTCCAGTATGTCCAACTGAACCGATATTTTACGCAGGCGGCTATCATATCGTCCACCCACTGGGCCTCGCCGTAGAAACCATCACGCGCATGGACGCCGAATTCGCCCAGATACAAAGGCACGCTAACCTTCTTCGCGAATTCATGGTAGGCCTTTGCCATCATATCGAATCTGTTTTGGTTCCATACTATACCATAGACCTTACCCGGGTAATGCAGGCCCTGTTCGAAGTGGTGCGTAAAATTTAACGGCGCGTAATTGTGTATGCTATAGGCGGTATTATTATCTTTGGGCTTGCCCAAAAACTCAAGCCGCTGCGCCCACATATTGCCCTCCAAAAATAGTATATGTTTCTTGTCGGTGCTTCTTATTTCGGTAGTGGCAGCTTCGTATAGGGAGCGCACCTTAGGCTCTTCGACGAAGCTTACAACGGGCTCGTTCAATATATCGTAGCCCGCTACGTTGGAACAATCCCTGTAGCGGTCAGCAAGGAAGAACCATAACCTTAAGTAGCGGTCCTTGTTCTGTTCATTATCAAATAATTCCGCTTTCCCGTAGGAATCGGAATGCCAATCGCAGTTCTGCGCGCCGGGCGCGGCGTGAAGGTCGAGTATGCAATATAGCCCGTACTTCTCACACCACTGGACTGCCCTATCCAGATATTTTAAACCTTCTTCATTCAAGCTGTACGGGCGATCCTCAAACTCTATCAACCTGTAATTAAACGGCAGCCTGATACAGTTGGCCCCCCAGCTCTTTATCGTCTTAAAGTCAGACTCCTGGATAAAAGTATCGCGGAAAGATGTAATGAGATCTTCGAGCGCGGGCTTGCCCAGGGCAATAGCGAAAGAAGATCTAAAATCATGCTCGGGTGTATTGCGCCCGCCGAACATGTAGCCTTCCATCATCAGCCAGCCGCCGAGGTTTACACCCTTTAAGAGGACTTCTTTGCCGGAGTCGTCAACTATTCGCGTTCCGCTTACCTTCAAGAGCGGCAGCTTTTTTGTCATTTATAACCACTTTCTGCGTTTAAAATATATAAGCATCGTAACTGTGATCGTCATCATAATGGCAAGGACGACCGGATAACCGAATTTACTGTTCAACTCCGGCATGTGCTTAAAATTCATCCCGTAAATACTTGCCACGAGAGTAAGGGGCATCATTATGGTAGCTATGATGGTAAGAGTCTTCATTACTTCGTTAAGCCGGTTAGACACAAGCGATGTATACGCTTCCATGGCGCCGGTAATAACGTCGCGCGATGTGCCTATAAGGTCGTTTAACCTTACCAGGTTATCGTATATATTTCTGAAATATATGACGTTCGCCGGAGAGATAAGCTCAAAATCTCCGCGGGTAACGCTGGATATGACATCTGTCTGCGGGCCTATGGTGCGCCTTAGGTACATGATCTCATTCTTAAGATAATATATCTTTTTGAGGACCTCCTGATTGGGCTCCTTGAATAGCTCATCGGTCATCGCGTCCACAGAATTGTCGAATTTCTGGACGATAGGGAAATAGCTATCTACGCATGAATCGAGGATGGAGTAAAGAAGCATATCCGCTCCATGCATCATCATCGGCGACTGTTTCTTGGTGCGTTCTTTACATACCGCTATAGAGCTAAGCGGGCAATTATGAAAGGTAATAAGAAAATTTTTTCCTAAACAGCAGTCCAGCTCCGCGGTCTTCACTTTCTCGTTTCCATTGGTACCGTTTGATTCGAGGGAAAACATTATCAGGAAGAAATAGTCTTTGAATTTTTCTATCTTTGGCCGGGCGTTAGGCATAATAAAATCTTCTACGGTAAGTGGGTGGAGATTAAATACCTCCGTAAGGAAATCTATGTCGGTATCGTCTATATCGAGCATGTCTACCCAGACAAGCGAACGCTCGTCCTTGAGCGCCTCTGATATTTCCTGCGCTGACAATTCGGATTTTAAGCCCTTATCGGGATGATAATAGAATGACTCGTACATAATATAATGCTCCTATCAAGCAAAACATGGCGGAGAGGGAGAGATTCGAACTCTCGTATCCCGTAAAGGATAACACGCTTTCGAGGCGTGCACCATCAACCAACTCGGCCACCTCTCCGTGCACGTATTAATACTGGCGGAGGAAGTAGGATTCGAACCCACGGTGGACTTACGTCCACAACAGCTTTCAAGGCTGCCGCGATCAACCACTCTGCCATTCCTCCGAGAATTACAAAATTAAAAGAACAACTGCTTTATTACCGCTACGTAAATATATTGTGTTTGGCTCCATAAATCAAGGAAAAATTTACCTATCGTAAATCCCGGAAAGGTGAGCCCGAATATCATCGACATCACAATAATATTTACTATATAGACTATAGCTATCGAGAAGACATATCCCGACTTTACTATATCAGGTTGTTTTACCTTCATTATCTCTACCGTCGAAATTATGTGGAACGCCAGAGTAAAGCCTATGAGAAACAGGAATATCGCGCCGTTGATAGGGTAAGATTGCGATACCACAAAATATATTATCGTTATGATGATCGTATATATAGGAAAAAAGTACGGGGCGAGTTCTATTATAAAGTTGGATTTAGTGGTCCCGACGGAGCCTCCCTCTTCTGAAACTTTGAAAGACTTTATCTTACCGCCGAATAGCCATGCCACGCCGGCGTGTACGGCCTCATGGCCTAACACATAAAGATATGCCGGCTTGTAGAATAAAAGGTGCAGTATGGAATAAGATACTATGCCCCAGACAAAATAGCGCAGGTTGGCGGCAACTTCATTTATCAGGATAAAATTATCGTAGAACGCCTTTGTGGCGGCGTAAGCGACGGGTATCGCGAGTACGCCGATTACGAATTTGATTATAAGTTTTATCATTTAGCCCTAAACCGAGATTGCTTCAGGCGCTAAAGCGCCTTCGCAATGACATTTATACCGTCCATATACGGGACAAGAGCTTCGGGGATATTTACGCTTCCGTCCTTATTCTGATAATTTTCCAATATCGCCACTACAAGACGGGCGAGCGCCACACCTGAACCGTTTAATGTATGCACAAAATTTGTCTTCTTCGTTTTACTGTCGCGGTAACGTATATTAGCGCGGCGCGCCTGGAAGTCTGTAAAGCAGGAACAGCTTGAGACCTCAAGATAAGCGTCCGTGCCCGCGGCATAAAGTTCTATGTCGTAGCATTTGGCCGCCGCAAACGATATATCGCCCGTGGCAAGCATTACGACCCTGTAAGGTAACTTTAAGGCCTGCAGGACATCTTCGGCGTCATTCAATAATTTCTCGAGTTCATCGAATGAGGTTTCCGGTTTCGCGAATTTTACGAGCTCGACTTTATCAAATTGATGGATCCTGATAAGTCCCCTCGTATCCTTGCCGTAAGAACCTGCTTCACGCCTAAAGCAGGCAGAGTAGGCCGCATATCGTATCGGCAGCTGGCTTTCTTCTAAAACTTCGCCGGAATGAATATTAGTTACCGGCACTTCAGCAGTGGGGATTAAAAATAGATCCTCATCTTTTAGCCGGTACATATCTTCCTCTAATTTTGGGAGCTGCCCGGTGCCTGTCATGCTGCGCCTGTTTACCAGAAACGGCGGTAATATCTCGGTATAACCGTGTTTCTTTGTATGCATATCGAGCATAAAGTTTATGAGCGCTCTTTCAAGTCTCGCGCCAAGACCCTTGTAGAGGATAAAGTTTGACCCTGTTATCTTGGCCGCGGTGCCAAAGCATATAATATCGAGGGATTCGGCAAGATCAATATGGTTTTTAGGATTAAACTCAAAAGTGGGATTTTTACCCCAAGACCTGACGATTTTATTGTTCTCTGGGCCGCCTACAGGTAGTGATTTATCGGGTATATTTGGGATTATATACTTAATTTTGTCTATTTTTTGGTTAAATTCCTCCACTTTTGACTCTAAATCTGCTATTTTTTGGGAAACTGGCTTCATGCTCTCTATAATCTCTTTTGCGTTTCTTTTTGCCTTCATAGCGGCGGCTATTTCATCATTGGCCTTGTTTCTCTTAGAGCGCAATTCCTCGACCTGGGCCAGCATCTTTCTGTGCTCTTCATCAAGTTTTAAAAGCTCATCGATATCGAGCTTATAGCCGCGATTTTTTATACCCTCTTTTACCAGCTCTTTATTGTCACGTATGAATTTTAAATCTAACATTATTTCTCCTTACCCTTTGATCACTCCAAGCGGCCGCATGCGGCAAACTTTTTTCGATACCCCGGCCCCCGCCACAACACCCACTACATCGTTTACGTCTTTATAAGCTTCGGGCGCTTCTTCCGCGAGTGTTTCCCTTCCGCTGGACATGACTATTATACCTTTATTTTCGAGTTCGCGCGATATAGATCTTCCGCGGCATGCCTTTATGGCAGCAGAGCGCGAAAGCCTCCTGCCTGCACCGTGACATGTAGAATAAAATGTCTCCTCGGCTTTTTTCGTTCCCGCCAATAGATATGAATTTCTTCCCATATCACCCGGTATTATTACGGGCTGGCCCGTCTTCTTATATTTTGCGGGTAATTCCGAATGGCCCGGCCCGAATGCCCGCGTGGCGCCCTTTCGGTGAACACAGAGCATCTTCTCAATGCCGTCAACATTATATTTTTCTATTTTCGCTATATTGTGCGCGACATCATATACCAGATCCATTCCAAGATCTTTAGGGCTCATTTGAAATACCTTCTCAAACGCTAATCTGGCAAGATGCATTAAACACTGTCTGTTCGCCCAGGCATAATTGGCCGCGCAGCGCATCGCGCCTAAATACGCCTTCCCTTCTTCCGAATTCACCGGAGCGCACGCAAGCTGCCTGTCGGGGACGCTGATATTATATTTAGAAAGACACCTTATGAAATCTCTTGAATACTCATCGCAGACCTGATAGCCAAGGCCGCGCGAGCCCGAGTGTATCATCATCGTAACATGACCTTTTTCTATACCGAATACCTGGGCCGTATCTTCGTCGTAAACCTCGTCGACAACCTGAATTTCGAGAAAATGGTTGCCCGAACCAAGAGTGCCGGACTGGTTCTTCCCGCGCTCGTATGCCCTCGATGAAACATTATCCGGGTTCGCGCCCTTTACAGCTCCATGCTCTTCGGTATATTCGAGATCTTCCTGCCTGCCATACCCATGCTCTACCACCCATTTCGAGCCCTCGACTAAGAGTTTTCTCTCTTCATTAGCGCTTACCCTTATGTCGCCTTTCGAACCCACGCCCGCGGGTATATCATTATAGAGAGCGTAAACGAGCTCTTTTAACTTAGGCTTTACTTCACTTTCTTTTAAATTCGTCCTGACGAGCCTCACGCCGCAATTTATGTCGAAACCAACTCCTCCGGGCGATATAACGCCGCCTGCGTCTATATCGGTTGCCGCGACGCCGCCGATACAAAATCCATAGCCCCAGTGGATGTCGGGCATCGCGAGCGAATGTTTGACTATACCCGGCAACATCGCTACATTGGCGACCTGGTCCGCCGCTTTATCGCGGCTGATATCGTCGATCATGGCGGCACTCGCATAGATAATGCCGTCAACACGCATGCCTGTCTTGTAGCTTTTTGGTATGCGCCATCTATATTCGTCTATTCTTTCCAGCATAACAGGCCTTCCAATCAAACGTCAAAAATAATATCGACCTCATAGTAGTCGTCTGTCTTGATAATCTTTAAGTTGTAATAAGTGGCCGCTTCTATCTCGGTCTTGAGTCTGTTTCTATTGTCACTAACCGCGCGGCCAAAGGCTTTTGCCCTAATAAGATCCGGCGAAAGTTCCAGAACTTTAAAATCATAAAATATTACGTGCTTGGTATAAAAATTATATAGAAGTTCGTCGAGCCAGGATATGAGAAGCTCTTCGTGATTTGGCGCGGTAAGCTCCACTTGCTGTATTATTTCGCCTTTGAGTCCCTGGAGGTCGGCTATAATATCGAACATCGCGAACGCGGCGTTTTCGAAGAGTTCTTTTAAGGTCCTGCCAAAAACCCTTACGCCGATATCAGCTGTATGCGAAAACTGCTCGTATCGCTTTAGAGGCTGCATAAAAACGGATTTTATCACAAAATATGGGTTTAAGCAATGGAAGCGGGTAGTTTGGCGTCACCTATTCTTATCGGCATTATTATGAATGGAATGCCGTACTGGTGAAGCCTTCTTTGCACCGCGAATGTGGTATGGTTATAAAGAAGCTTGGAAAAGAATGTATCTTCGGGGAATACTATCTGGCCGCCGAAGAATACGCTCTGAGGATAGTCATTAAATATATTCTGGGCAAGTTTTGAAATCTCTTCGGAAACATCTATACCTGTTGTATGGAATGACCTGGCATAGAACCCCTGCCGCTCCATGAAACCAACATAATGGCTTAACTCTTCCCGCACATGCAGGTCAAGCGCTTCCATCTCTTCAGCGCCTTTAAAGTTACCGGCGTCCACCATGCCGGCTTCCATGAAGAAGAAATTCTTAAAATCATCGCCAAAAAGCCTTACCACATTGAAAAGCGTGTGCAGCCCCATGCCGTTAAAACCGCTTACAAGTATTACGGCTATTTTGGAGTCGGGATCAAATTTTGGCTTGCCGTTTTCACCCCTCGCAACTTTTTGGGCGGTCTCCTGCTTGGTAATCTCGGTAACATGGGCGAGCCTATCGAGATGCATAAGCTGTTTCTGTGTCCTATAATAGTAGCGCTTTATCATTATGGCGACACCGGCCAGGGCGCCGGTTATAAGAAGGGTTATCCAGCCACCTTCGTGAAACTTTATTATGACGACACTTGCCAAAATAAAAGCCGTTAGCATCAGGCCCAGGCCGTTTATGGTTATCTTTTTAAACCAATTTTTTACCTTCTTCCTTTCTTTCCACCAGTGGCGCACCATGCCAAGCTGTGAGAGAAAGAATGTGATAAAAACGTTTATACTGTAAAGAACTACGAGTAATTTTACCGAGCCTTTACTCAAGAGCATTACCGCAAAAGCCGATATCCCCATGATGAGTATGCCGTTTTTAATGACAAAACGTTCGCTCATCAGGGCAAACTGGAACGGAAACCATCTGTCCTTCGCCATGTTGGCCAGTACGCGCGGCCCGTCGAGAAACCCCGCCTGTGCCGCGACAAATAGCAGCGCCGCTTCTGAAATAAGCGTAACTAAAATAAAGATATACCCGAGATTACTATTGCCCCATCCGGCAACAACATTCTCAAGAAGAATAGCGTTAAATGTTTTACCCGGCTGATGGCTTACTCTGAAGAACAGATACCCCAGCATTAATCCCGCGGCCACAAATGCCAGGGATATCGCCATATACCTCATCGTCTTCTTGCCGGTCTCCACCCTGGGCTCTCTTAAAATGGGCAGCCCATTGCTTACGGCTTCGATACCTGTGTAGGTTCCGGCACCCATACTGTAAGCGCGCATTATCAGCAAGAACATCCCTAATGTACCCAGCTCCAGCTGTGTCTTCTGGACATCCGAGGCTATATTGCCGGCCAACATCCCGAAATCCGAAGAATGTTTTACAAATCCATAAACTATAATGAATACGTGCGTAATTAAAAATATCATAAATACCGGAATAAGCGGCATCACAGAATCTTTTACGCCTCTCATGTTCAGCACGATAAGCAGAAACAGCGCCAAGACCGCAAGCGGCAATTTAAGATAGTAAAGATTTATAGGCAGAAAGCTGAATATAGCGTCGGCGCCGCTGGCCACCGATATTGTTATAGTGAGAACGTAGTCTATAAGAAGAGCGCACCCCGATACCATGCCTAAGGACGGTGAGAGAAGCTTGCTGGCGACTAAGTATCCTCCGCCGCCGGAGGGAAAGAGCTCTATAATATGCGAATAACTTGACGCGATCACAAATACCGTTATCGCTGTGGCTAAAGCAACGAACACTCCGAGGTGAGCGTGGCTGCCGAGCGTGCGGAACGCTTCTTCGGGACCGTAACAGGAGCTCGATAATCCGTCAGCGCCCAGGCCCACCCACGCGAAGAACGCTATCAGGGAAAGTTTATGAAAAATGCGCGGATCGCGAAGATTATGGGCCTTGCCCAATACAATATTTTTTACGCGCTTGAATAAAGAAAGTTTTTCCATCCTATGCCTTATCCTTCACTGCGTCTATTATAGCACTCGAAACGCCTTTTACCGAAGCCTTTACCTCTTTCGATGCCGGCTTGCCAAAACTGATATTTTTTGGCTGTATCCCTATAAATATTATCCTGCATTTTATTGACTGGATAAAATAATCCATCATGACCTTGGCCGGAAGTTTGTGCGTCGAGAACGAAACACCTTCACCTAAATCTTCCGTCTCAAGCAAAAGTACCGCCCCGGGCTTTTCTTTAAGATCCGCGGTGTCTACTACTATAAGATGGGTCGGCTTGTACCGCTTTATTTCACCGGTAAGATTTTCCGGAGCAGTAGCGCCTAAAAATACCTTGAGCCGGTTATTCTTGGATTTTTTATGAATATTTTCCGCAACAAGCATGCCTGCGGCGTCATCGGCCCTGAATTCTGAGCCAACACCCAGTACGGCTATCCTTTTCGCGCCCTTAAGGCGCGCCTGGAGTTCCTTCGTCAGGCTTTGCACGCATCTTCACCTTTAACTTTGCCCTGTCGAGCGAGGCAAGTTCAAAATCGGATGTGGCTTCCAATGCTTTTTTGGGACATGAGTCCACGCATTGGGCGCAATATATGCATTTGGCGAGATCTATTTCGCATTCAAATTTGCCTTCGGGGGTCTTCGTTATCGAGATCGCGTTCGAAGGGCAGTCCTTCATGCAAAATTTACAACCTATGCATCTTTCAGGATAGAATTTGAGCCGGCCCCGTAAATTTTTTATAGGCGCTTTTTTTACAAAAGGATATTTTGTCGTGGCAGGTTTTTTGAATATCGACTCTAGGACCTGCTTTATCATCTTGCCCGGCCTTATCATGGTTCGACTCCTTCCAGTCGCTCACCATGACCCTGAGCAAATCTGTCTAAAATAATTTGGCTGCGCCGAAGGGTCATCTTAAAAATACTCCTTTAATAATCAGGACGGTCAGAAGCTGCACAAATGCCAGCGGCGCTATATATTTCCAGCAAAGCTGCATCATCTGGTCTATTCTTAAACGCGCGAAGACGGTGCGCGCAAGGGTCATAAGCGCTATGATAAACAAAACTTTTGCCAGATAAACTATAAACGCTAAAACTGGCGGCAATGTAAACCCAAACGGTAAAAATACCGCGGCCAGAAGTGAGGCGCCGACAATGGCTTCTATATCTATGCCCAGACGGAAGAGCGCCAAAAGCCTGCCGCTATATTCCGTAAAAGTCCCGGCCACTATTTCTGTCTCCGCTTCAGCGATATCGAACGGGACTTTTTCCAATTTACCCAGCATCGCTGCCAGCGATACGAAAAATCCTAAAAGATTGAATGTCCAATACCACGGATGGGCGGTATAAAATACAGCCATCTCTTTTAATGACCATGTGTTAGCTAATAGAGCGGGTGATAGCATGCTGATAAAGAGAGGAACCTCGTACGCGAAAAGCTGGGTTATCGAACGCACCGCACCGATCTTTGAATACAATGAAGTCGAATACCAGCCGCCTAAAAAGAATGTCAGGGTAGGTATGGTTAAAAGATATAAAACTACGACAAGATCGCCTGTAAAGGAAAACAATCCCGTGTGATTCCATAAAGGTATATAAAAGAAGGCTGTTATAGTAGAAGTGATCGCGAATACGGGCATCATCTTAAACATTCTGGGATTTGCGTCTTCCGGTATTATATTTTCTTTCGAGGCAAGTTTTATAAAATCCGCCAGCGGCTGGAACCACGGCGGGCCGACTCTATTCTGTAAGCGAGCATGCAGCTTCCTGTCAAAATATTCAGCCGCCAACGCGAATACGCTTAAGAAGAAAATCCCCGGAAATACCAGAAGTTGAAATAAAGCTGCTGCCATCTTTTGGTTATTTCATCCTTTTATTAAATTTTTTATTCAACGAAGTGAAATCTATCCCCTGGTGCTGATACCAGTGGATACCGTATTCCCGCAATTCGTCCCATTTCATTGTCTTTTTCTTAGAACCTTTTTCTCTTACACCCACAAGCCTGTCGGTGCATGAAAAACATGGATCTATGGCCGCTATTACTATAGGCAAGTCGGCAAGCTGTCTATCTTCGAGCATCTTTGCGACGCACTGCACGTTAGCCAAAGTCGGAGCTCGGACTTTTACTCTTTCAGGCTTTTCGGTACCGTTAGATTTAACGTAGTGCATGCACTCGCCTCTTGGAGCTTCATACCGGCTAACTGCTTCTCCCGCCGGAATCTTCCTTGGCGCTTTTACCAAAATAGGGCCTTCCGGAATATTTTTGAGTGCCTGGCGGATTATCTTATAAGACTCCATCAGCTCCCCGCAGCGTACCAGCGTTCTGCCATAAACATCGCAGTGGTTATCCGTAATAACTTTAAAATCCAGTTCGCTATATGCCGCGTAAGGGTCGTCGCGCCTGGTGTCTCTGTCTACTCCCGAAGCGCGCGCCGTAGGACCGACCGCGCCTAAGGAAAGTGTATCTTTTTTCGATAATACACCTACCCCCGACAGGCGCTTTATGATAGTCGTTTCGGTAGTGGCTACCTCTATATAATATTTTGTCCTCTCTTCAAGCTTCTTTAGCCCCGCCAGTATATCTGCAACCTGATCGGGCGAAATGTCGCGCCTCACACCGCCGATAGCATTTATACCGTAATTGACGCGATTACCCGTGACTGACGCGAGAATATCCATAACTATTTCCCTGTCACGCCAGGTGTACATCAAAAGCGTATCAAATCCTATCTCATGAGCGGCAACGCCGAGCCATAACAGATGGCTATGCACTCTTTCAAGTTCGCCGACGATCGTCCTTATATAAAGCGCCCTTTTCGGCATTACCAGGCCCGCTATCTCTTCTACGGCCTGAACAAATGTTGTGGAGTGGACATGCGAACATATGCCGCATATGCGCTCCGTCAAATATATATCCTGTATATAGGTTCTCTCCTCGCATGCCTTTTCTATACCGCGATGATTATATCCGAGCCTTGCGACAAAATCCGTTATCTTTTCGCCTTTTAAGGCAATAAGGAAACTCTCCGGCTCTTTTAGCGCCGGATGCTGCGGGCCTATGGGTATCATTACTTTATGCATGTTTTTTCCAGTCCTTCCTTAGAGGATACTCGCCTTCCGGCCAATCATCGGGAAGCGGATACCGCTTCCCCTCGGGAAGGCCCTCTACTTTAGCGCCTAATAGATCTATAACTTCTCTTTCATATATATCAGCGCCTTTGAAGCAATCCGTAATGGTCTTTATGCTTCCTTTTCCTTTAGGCACGGTTATCTTAAGGCTTAACATCCCTCCATCCTGCCTTGCAAGATGATACATAAAACCCAGGTTGTCCCCTTCATCAGATCCTGTCATTGTGCAGAGAAATTCAAAATCCAATTCTTTCACGGCGTAATCAAGAACATCTCTAAAATTCGCCGCAGGGACATCGGCAAAGATCCTGCGCTCTCTCTGGACTTTTACCTTGTCTCCCAGGAACGCGAATTTGGATATCAGGTCGCTTTGTATTCTTTCTTCTTTTTTTGTCGGCATTATTTTTTCTTCTGCGCGCGTTCTTTTTCTTCCAGGCTCGATAACAACTTAACGACGCCGTCGATTATCGCCTTGGGGCTTGCCGGGCAGCCCGGGATATAAGCGGCTACCGGCAATACCGCGTCTATGCCAGACTCGACATTATAACAGCCGTCAAAAACTCCGCCTGAACAGGCGCAAGTCCCCACGACAACTACAAATTTCGGTTCGGGCATCTGGCACCATATGCGCTTTAAGCGGGGCGCTATCTTTCTGGTGACAGGCCCGGAGCACATAATTATATCCGCGTGCCTGGGCGTGCCTTTCAGCTGCGCGCCGAAACGCTCGATGTCATACCTGGGTGTCAGGGCAGCCACTATCTCTATATCGCACGCGTTGCAGGCACCCGTATTGAAATGCAAAAGCCACGGCGATTTTAATCTTGACCAGTTTACCAGTTTTGTTATTACGCTCATAATATTTTTGTTGGGGGGCACTTTCCCGATTGGCTCGGAAAGCGTCTCCCGATTGAGTTAGAAAGCGTCTCCAACTTTCTGCTACCTCCTGAAAAGAATAAATAGAGCCGTTATCGCGCCCGCCACATATATAAGCGCCATCGCGAATGAACCGGCTGTCTGCGCCGGCACGGTTGTAACTACCAGCGCCACCACGTGTAGTATCGTAAACAAAAACGCGAACGGAAAGAACGCGCTGTAATCGGGCTGTATCATGCTCGTCGGCATATCCTCGCCGCACGCGTATGCTTTTGTCGAGGCTTCTTCGCCGGTCTTCGGCTTATATGATATTCTCGATAGCAAAGATGAGCACAGAAGCACCGTTACCAGCACGACCACGAATGCCACCGGCGGTGTAAACATAAGTGAACTTATCGTCATTGTTTATCCTTTTAAACTCTTTATATTGCCGGCGTCAAGCGATCCTGTATGCCTGTATATGCTTAATATAACACCCGCCATCACCGCTATTACAACCACTTCTATGACTATCAATGTTATGACTATAGACTGCGCAAGCGCTTCGCGGCCCGTCGCGTAACCCATCAGTATCAAAAGAAGCGTCACGGCCTTTGTGAGCAGTTCCAGGCCTATGAGGACTCTCATTAAGTTGCGCGTAACGAGAACGCAATACAGCCCTGCGATGAATAACATTATTATTACCGCGATCATTTTTTATTGCTCTCCTTGAATAAAATAACTATACCAAATACGCCCGCAAGCACTATAACCACCTGCCCAAACAGATCCAGCGTCCGTGTATTCCAAAGTATATCCTGCACGCCAAGTTTCACCGCTTCAGGCAGTATATGAAAGCTCGTCGGAACGACCGCCTTTGAAAAGACTATGCCAGCAATTATGATAATGACGGGTAGCGGCCAATATTTTTTTATCCTCTTTTTTGATAATTCTATGGTCTCTTTATGCGTAAGAGGCTTCATAAGGCTTATTGCGCTTATAAATACCGCCGTGATTAGGCCGGCGCAGACAGACAACTCAAATACGCCCGCAAGAGGCGAAGAGAGCCTGAATAATATTATGGCTATTATCGCGCTCGTTACAGCAAGGCCTAAAGCCGCCTTTAGAAGACTTCTCGTCATTACCGTCCAAAGGGCGGAGAGCACAACCGATATTAAAAGAATGCCGTCTATATTCATCTTATAAATTGTGTAAGGTAAGCGTTAAATATTATCGGGAAAAACACCCCGACACCTATAGTAATTAAAGCCAATACTACCTGCACAGCGACAAAACCGAATTCCGCTTCTTTTATATCGCTAAAAGCTCCGGCAAGTTTTCCGAAAAATACTTTTCTCTGCATAGTTAACAGATACGCGAGCGTCAAAACACTCGCCATGATAGCTATTACCGCGTAAGCGTAATGGCCCGAGAACCATAGCGCTATTATTATCATTAATTTGCTCCAGAAACCGGCAAAAGGAGGTATCCCGCTGGTCGAGAGAAACCCAACTAATGAAGTCGCTCCCGTGACGGGCATCTTTTCCGACAAACCTCCCATTGTATCCATATCTACCAGGCCCGTCTTTTTCTCGACAGCCGCAGAATTTACAAATAAAAGCGATTTAAATATCGCGTGGTTAAATAAATGAAATATGGCGCCTACCACGCCCAAAGCTATCCCGGTACCGAGCCCTGCCAGGATATACCCCACCTGGCTTATGCTCGAATAAGCGAGCATGCGCTTAAAATTGTTCTGGGTCAAAGCGGCGAAGGCGCCGAAAAGCATCGATATCACCCCGACAAGCAATAATACGCCTTTAATATTCCCGGTAAAACCGAATATTGCCGTGGTGAGCCTTATCAGCGTATAGATGCCAGAAACCTTTGTAACTATGCCCGCAAGTAAGACCGATACGGCCGAAGGCGCCTGCGAATACGCGTCGGGAAGCCAGCCGTGAAACGGCACCAGCCCCCCTTTTACAAAGAGGCCGCATATGAATAAACCTATCGCGAGTTTTACAATAAAAGCGTCGGAAGATACTAAGAGGGCCTGCCTTACAGCGGTAAACGACGTATCGCCGGCGACCAAAATGATAAGCGCTATGGATGAGAGCATCATTATGGTGGCTATCGCGGACATTACTATATATTTGAACGCGCCCTCGAGGGCCTTTTTTTCCCTATCCAGCGCTATAAGTATGAAAGCTGATACCGCGACTACTTCCAAAAATACGTATAATGAGAATATGTCCTGCACCATGACTATGCCGCACATTCCGAGAGAGGCTATTATAAGAAGGTTGATAAAATTAAACCTTTTATCCTCATCGGCTATAGTGTAACGGCCCACCATAAGGCTGGTAAGCGATACTATGCCTATGGAAAGAATGACTATAAAACTCAAATGATCGACGGCAAAAGTGACCTTAAAGAATGTGTCTACCGCCTGAAGCTTATCTGTCCAAATCCCCGGATAATGGAATATAGCGAGGACTATCTGCATAAGGAATAATCCGAAAGCAAATATGAATGCCAACCGCCTCATGATATTACCAAGAGGCAGGTTAAGCACTATAACCCCAAAAAGCGGCAACAGTATAAGCAATGAGGGCATTCTTTAACCGGCTCCTTTTATTAAAAACACTACTACCAGCACAGCGCCTGAAACAGCCAGTATTATATATCTTACATAGTTTCCGTTCTGAACTTTTCTTACCATGAAGGAAACGCCATATGAAACTTTTACGCTAAAATCGTTATAGACCCAGTCTATAGCCTTGTCCATGCCCCATGTTACTTTTGATACCACGCTTACGAATTTTAACCCTATATCATAGGGGTCGAAGAATCTCTTTTCGGCCTTTCCATATATATTGGAAAGGACCGGGGCATGATATATGTGATCGGCGGCCCTCAAACCCGATCCGCTTTTTTTCACGCCGTATATATGATTTAAGAGCGCTGCTATAAGCACAACTATGGTGACGACCACAAGCATGATATTTGTCGGAAATCCCGCGAATGTTTTACCTTCCAGCCAGTGTTCCGATACCGACGGCTGGATAAGACCGTTAATAGGCAGTGAATTCCACAGGCCGAACACTACGCAGATCAGCGCTATCACTACCATAGGAACGAGCATCGAAAGCGGCGCCTCTTTAGTGGCTTCCAATTTTGTCCTTTGCTTATCAATAAATGCCGCATGGCCCAGCTTTAAAAATGATGCCGCTGTGAGGAAGGAACCTCCTACCGCGGCCAGATAAAATACCATCCCGCGCTCCAGCGCGGCGTCATACACAAGCTCCTTGGAGAAGAAACCGTTAAATGGCGGCACTCCGGATATCGAAACCGCGGCTATAACAAAACACGCGAATGTAACCGGCATCTTATTCCACAACCCGCCCAACTTGTTAAGATCTGTAGTGCCGGTCTGTTTTTCAACCGCTCCGCCCGTGAGGAAGAGGCAGCATTTGTATAATGAATTATTCAGCATATGGAAGAGTCCGCCTATAATACCCGCAGGTACAAGCGTGCCTATACCTAATATCATATAACCCACCTGGCTTATCGCGTGATACGAAAGCAGCCTCTTGAAATCTTTCTGTATCAATGCCATAGCGACGGCCAAAATTATGGTTATAGCCCCGACGGACATCATGAGCGTGCTTACCCATGAATGCGGCTCGAGTTTGAACATATCCAGCGAAAGGCGGGTAAGAAAATATATCCCTACCAGTTTTTCTATGGCCGCCGGCAGAAATGCCATGAATGGAAGCGGCGCATCTATAGCGGCGTCGGGTATCCATGTATGAAAAGGCATAGACCCGGCCTTCGCGATCGTCCCTATCATCAAAAATATGAAAGCCAGGCCGCCAAGGCCGGCTAAGGATATATGCATCTGCGATATTGAGTAAGTTCCCGCCATCTTGCCTGCCAACGCCGCGCCTACCATGAAACAAAGATCGCTTAGGCCCACTATAACAAATGCCTTTGTCGCGGTCTTGAACGCGTTTGGATTGCCTATGGCGATCATCAGGAATAAAGTGGCAAGCAGGCCTTCCCAGAAGAAGAGCAGCAGCACCAGGTTGTCGGCAAGGACTGTTCCGTTTACGAAAGAAAGCGTGATAAGAAAATAGGCGTAAAAAGATTTTGCATAATTTTTGTCCTTAAGGAATGCGTTTGAATAGAGAGCTATTAAAAATCCAAAAAATGCCGCGGCCAGCATTATGAAGGAGCTGAACTTATAGCATTTTAGGGAGAATTCGAAACCAAACCCCGCCCACGGAACGGAAAAAGCGATATTCTTATTGAATAATGTCGTGGCGGTCAGAAGCGTAGCGGCTGTCGCTATTAGGGCAATAATAGACCCCACCGCCGCGGTGTTAACACCGCGGCGGTGTAATATCTTATTCGGCGTTACGAGCGTCAGAACCGCCCCTATGATAGGTATTAATATAGGTAAGAGGACCGTATTGCTCGTCATTTTTAAATACCCATCATCTGTTTAATGGCGCCTTGGGCAAAAAGCGACGGATAAGCTATACATACGCCGCCGATAAGCGATAAGGCCGCGAGTAAGGCAACGCTGAATACCATTACCGGCGACCCTTCTTTTTCAGGAGCACCCTGCAGCCCGCCCAAAAATATCTTATTAAATATCCTGAATAGATAAAGGATTGTCAACAGCGCTATAAATATATAAGTGCCGACGAGCCACTCCTGCCCGCTGGCGGCAGCGCTTGCCAGGACCATGAATTTCGAGAAGAATCCTCCAAAAGGAGGCACCCCCATGACAGAAAAGGCGCATATTAGAAATGAGGCCGCCGTTATAGGCATCTTATTGAGAAAGCCGCCCATCTGGCTTATGTCTTTGGTCTTGGCATTCTGTTCCACTATACCGGCGCAGAGGAATAATCCCCCTTTTGCCAGGCCATGCATCAATATAAATAATAACGAACCGGCAACTCCTATGGGCGTGCCTATCGCAAACCCTAAGAATATAAATCCTATCTGGCTTACAGTGGAATACGCGATGATTCTTTTCATGTCAGTTTCAACCAATGCGGCGCCGGCGGATACAAGCGCGCTCAACGCGGCTAACCATGGCAGCGCAATATGCCACACCTGGCTAAAGGTAAATGTGGCGATAAATAACCTTGCGAATACATATACACCTATCTTTACAAGCACGGCCGCGTGGAGAAGCGCTGTTACTGGTGATGGGGCCACGCCTGCGTCGGGAAGCCATGTATGAAAAGGCAGTGTGGCTGATTTTGAAAGTATTCCGAACAGTATGAACATTACCACTATATTAGGTATGGGGTTATTCTGCAAAACTTCTTTTATTACAACCAGGTCGAATGAGCCGGTCTGTTGGAATATCATAATAAATCCGACCAGCATCACCAGCGAACCGAATACTGTTACTAAAAATGCTTTGTCTGCCCGTAAAACATGCTTTGGCTCCCTGAAAAAGCCTATAAGACGCCAGCTTGCGATAGCCGTTATCTCCCAGAATAGATATATAAATATAAGGTTGGAAGAAAATACTATGCCCATCATAGAGCCAAGGAATAGTGTTACCATAAGGTAATATTCGTTTTGATTGGTATAGTGGCTTATATAACCGAAGGAGTACAGGACTATTATCGCGCCTACCAAAGAAGAGACTATGGCCATGAATACCGCCAGCATATCGGCTGTAAGGGCAAAATTAAACCCCAGCGGAAATGGTTTTAATATCAATACCTTATTGCCCGACGCGACATGGGGTATAAGAAGGCATGATCCTACCAGGGAAACCAACACAAGGACTAAAGATGTCAGATTCCTTGCCCTGGTGGAAATAGCCCCTATAAAGGGAAGAAAAAGCGAGCCTACTATAGGAACAAAGACTACTGCTAATAAAATATTGGATTCCATCTGGCCTCATTAACAACAAAAATGTCTTCTAACGCGTCCCGTCAGAAGACATATTAGTGTTAGAAATCAGATGATATTATATCAAATATCTGTTTTTTGTCAATTATTATCAAGCTCGTTTTTGCCGCGCATACTGGTCGTATGTTTTTTTCAGATTGAGAAAATCTATAGTTCCCGCAACCTTAGCTATACTTATTATCCATCTGTACCATAAAAACTCCATACATGCCAGTATGCCAAGGTACATTACATATTTTAACCGGAATAACCTTTGCCGCTCGACAAAAGCCAATATGGAAAGCAGCGCCACGAATGCCTGCGACAGAAGCATAAATAAAAAGAAAGCTGCAAAGATATTCCAATTAAGGACGCCTAAAATAGCGCCGACGGCTACCAATGCTATGCTTATGATCTCGACAAAGACACCGAGAACCTCGTATAGGACAAAATATGGCATAGCAAGAAACCCGAACATCCCATACCGGGGGTTTAATGTCATATATTTATATCTCCACACAGTTTCATCGACAACTCTCTGCCAGCGATTGCGCTGAGATATCAAAGATTTTATGTCACCGGGCCCTTCTGTCCATCCCACATAGTAAGGCAACATTATTATCTTGTACCCTTTTTCTCTATTCTTAACTATATAATCGTGGGCTCTGAATGTCAGCTCTATATCTTCGCATGTAAACTCGGCGGAAAATCCTCCAAGTTCATATAACACATCCTTGCGCCATACACCAAATCCGCCGGCGACATTGGGCATAGCATTGTATCTCGACCATGCCAGACGATTGCCTATAAATGAGCGCATATACTCTATATTCTGGTAGGCGATAAGCGGATTGTAAGAAAAACTATGATCGACAACCATCCCGTCTTTTATCTTAAATCCATTTACCAGGCCGAAAGAGCTCCCCGCGCCTATGATCTTATCAGGTTCTTTCCCGATTTGCGCCATGACGGTCAACAACGCATCCCTCTCAAGTATGGTATCGGCATCGACAACACATATATAATCATATTTGGCCAGATTTAGGCCCGCATTGACAGCGCCCGCTTTTTTATTCCCCGCGTCCTTGTCTATAACCGTAACATTGGGACACAGCTTGCTCTTTAGTATCCCGCGGACCCTACCGTCTTTGTAATGTTTTATATACATAGAATCTGTCGGAATGAGTTTAAGTATCCCATCCATAATATCCAGAGTCTTATCCGTAGATCCGTCGTTTACAAGAATGATCTCGAATTCGGGGTAATTCAGGCTAAGAAATGATTTTAAGGAATCGGCTATCCAGTCTTCCTCGTTGTGAACGGGCACCACTATGGAGACCGGAAGCTTTAGAGGGGAAAGATAAAATAACGAATAATTCTCATCTTCGCCCTGCAGCGCTCTTTTCATTTCTTCGATGGAGCCGACGAGGGCGAGAAATATGTAATAAACCGTAAGGATCAAAAAGTATCCGATTGAGGCGATAAATACGGTATAAATAATCTTAGGAATCATAAGGTCATACCTTTTCCATTTTCATCAAAATTTCAAGGGCCTTTGTCCGCGCTTCAGGCTGGAGTTCACTCAAAACCGCGTCGAGCCCGGCGTGGGCCCTTGATCTGACCACGCCCTGTAACAGCCGCACTTCGGCATCTTTCGCTTTGCCTGACACTACTTCATTTAATAACTCTGCCAGATAGCCGGAATTCTGCAGGGCAAGAACCGAATATTTTTTCGGCACTTCGTCTTCACCGGCAAGAAATTTTTCTATATACGGCAGCGAGGCCTTTATATGTTCCGTCATCACGGTCTTAACCGTCTCGACCACCGACCATGACGCATCGTTAATAAGCCCTATCACCTGGGGTATGGCCGCGTCCTCCATGACCTTGGACAACGCGAGGACCGCGCGGCTTCTCACCAGCCAGTTATCATCCTTAAGACGCGCCACAAGCGCCGGTCTTGCTTCGATGTTCCGGGTCTGGCGCAGGCAATCACAGGCAGCGGCGCGCACTTGAGCAGACTGATCATGCGCAAGTTTTTCCAATTTCTTGATATGAGCGGACGAAACGAACTTTGATAATAAGGTAAGCGCAAATAATCTTACTTTGGGATCGTGATAATCTATCAATCCGGCAATATCATCGGCTATCTCTTTGGGGAAATCTTCAAGTATAGAGATGATCTTATATCCGCTCGCCGGATCCTTCTTTAAAAGATCTAACAGCACCCCGGCAGATTCAGGCGTTTTTATTTGCCCGAGTGAAATCATCGAAAAATACCCTATATCCTTGTCCTTGCTGTATATAAGCTTTTTAAGCAGAGCTACGGACGTCGCTGTCTGCGTATATCCAAGACAGAGCATCGCTTCTATCTTCTTCCACTTATTCCCTGACTTCGTTATGATATTTTCCAGAGCGGCAATATTATCCGGTTTTATAAAACAATTCCTGAAGAATCTTTGTTCTGTTTCATTAAAAAATGTGGTATCTATGTTTCTATTTGTTTCGATATCTATGTATTGTTGCGGCGTTATATCGCTAATTGAGGGCAAACAGACAGCGCTTGATGCTTCCTTATTGGCGAGTACTATTTCGTAGATATTATTTTTTAAGTCAAGGATGGCGCGGCGGCGCCTTTGCCACAAAAGGTCCTTGAAAAATATGGTAAAGAGTATAACTATATACGTAAGCGCTATTATCGCGAACAGCGCTATGTTAACCTGCCAAACTACATCAGTATAATAATTATACATTTAGAACTTTGCCGATACGGCGTAATATATGGAGCGCTTTATAAATTTCGGGTCTTCTGTCCCGTAAGTGTACCCAAACCTGCAGCTTATACCTTTATATAAATTAATGCTAATCCCCGTAAAGAGTATGTACCCCTGTTCATCGGCGGCATCGGACCCGTTTATATCGTACAATCTGCCGCCGAAAGCTATGCCGCAGTTCCAGCGTAAAAATTTAGTTATCGCAAAATCGCCCTTGAATACACCGATAGAGGCGGTATCGTGGCTCTCCATGTAGCTGGCGCCATAATTCGCGCTTAAGTAGCTGTCACCAAAATAATAAATGAGGCCGGGTGTAACCAGATGCGTATCGTCGCCCAGACCTCTGTAAAGACGATATGTATAGCCTACTTGGCCGAAAAGATTTTCATAAATCCGGTGACCGTACTCGACTATGGATTGCAATTGATATAAGAACATCTTGCCGCCCCAACCCAAGCCGCCTTCAAAATGCGCATATTGGTCCTTATCCATATTTATATATGCGCCCAGACTTGCCGCATTGTTTTTATTATCAAACCTCTCCTGTTGAGAAATAAACATGTAGCCTGTGATATTTTTGCGAGTATAGCCGAAGGTATAGTCAAGTTCATTCCAATGCCCCCTCTTTGTGCCCTGAAGCACGTCGCCGGGTTCGTAATAGGCATCGTAATACCAACTGTCTTTCCCCGGTTCTTTCGCTGCCGTCACAGCAAGCGGCGGGGTTAGTTTCTGTACCAGCTGCTCTACATCGGCCTGTTCAGCGGCGTGAGCAGAAGAGCACGCCACTAAAAAAGATATCGCCATTGCGAAGAGGCCCTTAGGCCAACGAAGCAATCTAACCACGTTTTTCCCTGTATTTATCGGCTATTTCTATCGCGCGCGTTATATTTTTGATCTCTTCGGAAATATCCTGGCGTGACTTTACTATAAAACCCGTGGCGTTTAATTTTCCCGCCAATTTTATCCTCTCTTCATTGGAAAAAGCCGTAACCATGAATACCGGAAGTTTTGCATCAAGTGCGCGGATTTGTTTTAATACTGCGATCCCGTCTGTGCCGGGCATCATTATGTCCAAAAGTACTGCGTCGGGCTTATCCGTCTTTACCGTATTCAGGGCATCTTCGCCGCTATTCAAGATTATCACATCGTAGCCGCTTGCTTCGAGCCTGAGTTTCATCAGTTCGGTAAAATCTATTTCGTCATCTACTACCAATATTTTTTTCTTTGCCATAATAAACTCCTTAAATCCTGTCCAGTTCGGCGGGATTCTCTTTAAAATATAGATTCATCTTTTCCAATATCTCCTTTAGTGTTGTCTTCGGCACAGTTCCGGATATTCTCTTCAATTTGGCGAGGTCGGGTACCCTCTTTTTTATATCCTGGAAACTCGCACCGTAATATTTCCGGTATGGCTCAAAGACTATTTTCGACGAACTTTTCGTAATCTTCTTTATTTCCTGCGCCAGATCCTTGATGGATATTTCATTATGGGCCCCTAAATTTATTACTTCGCCGTTCGCGGCGTCGAGGCCTGCCAGTTTTATGATTATATCTATGGCATCATCCACATAAGTGAAGCATCGAACCTGCTTTCCGTCGCCATAAACCGGTATGGGTTCATTCTTAAGCGCGAATTTGAAGAAGCGCGGCATGACCATGCCATAGCTGCCAACCTGGCCCGGCCCGACGACATTGAACAACCTTACTATTGTAATCGGAAGGCCCCTCTCCTTATAGTACCCTATAGCAAAAAACTCATCCAGCAATTTTGAGCATGCATAACTCCACCTATTTATGTCCGGAGGCCCTATAACAACATCGTCGCCTTCTTTGAAAGGATACTTTTTCGACTTTCCATATACTTCTGATGTAGATGTAATCAATGTCTTGACGCCTCTTGCGGACGCATATTTCAAAACTATCGAAGTCCCTATGGTGTCGTATATGATGGTTTCAAGGGGTTTGTCGACAACGTTTTTTACTCCCACCGTTGCCGCAAGATGATATATAAGATCGCACTCTTCAACTGCCTTGCCTATTATTGTTTCATCGGTTATAGAGCCAGTTATAAGATGAAAATTCTTATTATCAAGCGTACCTTTTAAATTTTCAAGGCTGCCGGAAGAAAAATCATCTATGACGGCAACATTGTACTTTTTATCCAGAAGCTTTCTGACAAGTGCCGAACCGATGAAACCTGCGCCTCCGGTAACCAAAATATTCTTTACTATCCTGGTTGAAGCCTTTGCCCTTTTGAGAACGGCGTTTATCCTGGCAACAAGCTCCTTGCCCTCATAAGGCTTTGTCATGTGGTCATCCAGGCCCATCTCCAGGCCCTTAACCTTGTCGGAATGCTTTAAGTTAGCTGTAAGCATTATTACCGGCAGGTCCATATTCTTCTTATCGGCGCGCATCCTTCGTAAAACCTCATACCCGTCCATGCCTGGCATAAGACAGTCCAAAATCACCAGGTCCGGTTTATCGGTCTTTAAAAAGTTAAGGGCTTCTTCACCGCTGTTTGCGCCAGAAACTTTAAAACCTTCGGCCGCAAGCCTGGTTGAGATTAAGTCTACCACAAATTTTTCATCGTCTACAATGAGTATATGATCCTGACTCATTTTAGATGCTCCTGTCTTATTATTTTTATTAAACAATCGGCTATTTTTTGGTTGTCGTGACGAATCAGCTCTGTTTCGTGCGCAACATCCGCTATTATAATTTTTGCGTTTGTGATCCTTTTAATTTCAGAGATGTCGCCCACCTGAACAGGGAATTGCTTTTTTCTGGAATATCTTAAAAGCGCCCCTTTTGAAAGGGAACTGTTATCTGAAATTATAACATAATCGAGGCAATCCTGTTTCAAATATTTCACGATTTCTTTTATATGGTCCAAAGCGGTAAAATCAGAAGTTTCACCCGGCTTTGTCATGATATTGCATATATAGAATTTTTTAGATTTTGTTCCTGTGACAGCCTGCCGGATATCGCCTATAAGAAGATTTGTTATAACACTGGTATAAAGATCTCCAGGCCCCATTATAACAATGTCGGCGTTAATAATAGACGCGAAGGAATTAGGATTGCATTTCGGGGGCGGCTCGTGCCAGCATTTTTTTATGCGTAAATCCGGCGGCCTTCCCTTACCCAGGTCAATATTACTCTCTCCTTTTATCACGGTCCCGTCTTCGAACAAAGCGCATAGTTTTGATTTTGTTATAGCTACCGGAAGCACTATACCCTGTATATTCAGTATATCGCTAAGACCGCTTACTGCCAGTGACATGGAACCTTTTATTTTTGTAAGCGCCGTTAATAATAAGTTGCCTAAAGAGTGCCCGACAAAACATCCTCCTTCTGTAAACCGATATGTCATTATATCATTCATGGCTTCCGGCGCGGTGGAAAGAGCGACAAGTGAGCGCCTCACATCTCCCGGAGGCAGCACCCCGAATGATTCCCTTAGCTTGCCCGATGAACCGCCATCGTCCGTAGTGCTGACTACTGAAATGGGTAGCACGTCCGGCAAATTTTTTAGTCCCATTAAAAGATTGAATAAGCCCGTGCCTCCACCCAGACAAACGATCTTTTTTCTATGATTAAGTATTGCCGTTAACCGAAGGCTTAACTCACGGAAATTATAGGGTTTTAATATGTAATCTGACGATCCTATTTCACCGGCTTTTAGAACAGTGGAAATATTTTTTATGCCCGAAAAGACTACAAACTCTTTTTTTGACTGTTTTAGAAGTTTGAAGATTTTTTGCAGGGAACTGGATTTTAAAGGGTAATGGTCTGCGTCGAAAAGCACTATATCTATGCTTTTTTTGCGTAGTACAGATACTATCTCTTGATAATCTTGCGCTATTTCGATTTCAAGGGCAAGTTCGGATAAAGCAGGTTTGATTTCATCGACAAAGTTCTCTGAGCCTATAAGCAGGAATTTTTTGTACACGATACGGCCCCCTCCCTACAGGAGCGTATTATATCATACAACCTAATCTTCGAAGTTAATTTTTTTATACCTTTTGCGCTCGACCTTTGAAAATAGGCTATACGCGCACGGGACTACAAAAAGGGTAAGGAAAGTTGACACTATGACGCCGCCTATGACTGCCAGCGCCATGGGTATGCGCGTCTCCGCGCCCGGCCCTATAGCCATTGCCGGCGGGATCGCAGCCGCAATAGTGGAAATACTTGTCATCAGTATGGGGCGCAGCCTTATCGGGCACGCGGTAAGCAGCGCGCCGTTTACATCAAGGCCGTTTTCGCGCTGTTGGTTGGTAAAATCAACCAAAAGTATGGAATTCTTTTTTACGATACCCATTAAAAGTATTATTCCTATAATACTGTAAATATTCAACGACTGACCGAACATCCATAAAGCGATGAGGGCACCCGATATACTGAATGGAAGCGCCAAGAGCACTGAAAACGGATGCAGGTAACTATTAAACTGTGAAGCAAGGACCATGTAGGCTATCAGGATGCCAAGCCAGAACGCCAGCAGCAGGCTTGAAAAAGACTCTTTAAATGTCTGCGCGCTGCCGCTCAAAACCGCGCGATATCCTTCGGGTAATATCTCTTTGGCTATTTTTTCTACTTCTTTAAGCGCATCGGCCTGGGACTTGCCTGTTGCGACGTTAGCGAAGACAGATATAGCCCTTTCTCTGTTGCGCCTTGTTATGGTAAGCGGTGTGGGTTTCCTTATAACATCTATTACATCGCCTAACCGGACGAGCTCTCCCCTGTTATTCCAAACCCAAAGCCTATTCATATCCTCGCTTGTGGTCCTTTGCGACGGGATCAGACGGATCCTTACATCGTAGCGCCTGCCGTCTTTCGTATATTTGGCTATCCTCTCTCCGCCAATCGACGCATTTATGGTGCTGCCTATCGTAGATATATTTACGCCTCTTTCATCGGCCTTTACGCGGTCGGGCTGCACACGTATTTCAGGGATCTTGGCGAGATAATCTGTGTCTACGTCCAACATCAGGTCGCTTTTCGACATTCTGTCCATTATCTTTTCGGAATATTGGGCCAATTTTTCCCAGTTAGGGCCTCTTATAGAAAATTCTATCGGAAAACCGCGTTTCGACGAAAAACCGCTTAATGACAGATCTTGTATAGCAGCTTTTACATCCGGTATCTTATTAAGCTCTTTGCGGAATAATGCCATAAGCTGGCCCTGCGAAAGCCTGAATCTATCAGGCGGCACGACTGGACGGGCTTTAGGTTTTTTAAGCGTAATGAATATCATGCCTGAATTGACCTCGCCACCGCCAAATCCGCCGATGACAGTAAAGCATCCTTCTACCTCCGGACGACTTAAGACAAATTTTTCGGCCTGTTTAAAACGCTCGTCGGTAAACATTATTGATGAACCGACCGGCGCCTGCAGGCGGCACATAAACATGCTCTGGTCCTGCGAAGGAAGGAACTCTTTACGCAGTGTCTTTACAAAAAGAAGTGAGCCGATAAAGAACAAAATGGCAACTACTATCGTTAACGTTTTCATCCTTAAAACATATACGAGTGCCTTATGATATATCTTGGCAAGAATCTTAAAGCTTGCGTCAACCGCTTTACCTATAAATGTAATTCTTTTCCCTACTTCCAAAAATTGCGCGCATCTCATAGGCGCAAGAGTCAACGCTTCCAATAATGACAGCGCGACCGCGACAGATATCGTTACACCGAATTGATAAAAGAATTTACCTATTATGCCGTACATAAACGCGACAGGAAGGAATATGGCTATTAAAGCTATTGTCGCGGCAAGCGCCGCGAATGTGATCTGATTAGCGCCTTTTCGCGCGGCCTGGACTTTTTCGACGCCCTTTTCCCGGTATCGGACTATATTCTCCAATACCATGATAGCGTCGTCGACGACTATACCTATAGCAAGTGATAGGCCAAGAACGGTAAATGTATTTAATGTAAACTTGTAAAAATAAAGGATTATAAATGTTCCGAGTACGGATGTCGGTATGGCAAGTAATATGTTTAGGGTTGCGCTCCATGAGCCAAGGAAGAGCCAACAGACCAAAGATGTGACAATGGCCGAAAGTATCAACATAAATATAAGTTCGTTTATCGCGTCTTCGCTGAACTTTGTCCTGTTAAAACGGACCGCTATTTCCATCTCCTTGGGTAAGGTCTTTTTTATCTCTTCAAAACGTTCCAGGACTTTATGCCCTACTTCTACTTCATTGGCGCCACGCTGTTTTCGTATACCAAGGCCGACGGTAGGCTTTCCGGATGAACGCGCTATGCGCCGCACATCAGCGAGGCCGTCTTCGATAGTGGCGACATCCTTGAGATAAAATGGTTTAAATATAGGCTGGCCGTTTCTTTTGGGTATCAACAGATTTTCAAATTCTTTCGCTGTGGCGGCCTCACCCATAACTCTTACATTATATTCTTTTTCGGACGTCTCTATGCGCCCTGCGGGGACTTCTCCGTGCTCCTGCTGGACGGCATCGACTATATCCTTTACGGTAAGCTGATATTTGTCCAGCTTTTCAGCGTCGACCCATACCCTTAAATTTCTTTCGACAAATCCGCCTAAAAATATATCTCCCGCGCCGGGTATTGTGGCAAATTGGTCCTTTAGATGGTCCTGGACATATGTCATTATGTCGCGGGTGGGCATCGTGGTCGACGAAACCGCGAGCCAAACTATAGGCTGATCTTCCGGGTTTGTTTTACTGATAACGGCGGGGTCCATGTCTTTGGGAAGCGAGCGCTGTGCCTGGTCCACCTTCGCCTTAACGTCTTGCAAAGCCGCGTCTATATTCCTTGATAGTTCAAATTCTACACTTATGCCCGCTGAACCCTGCCGTATCGAGGAGGATATCTCGCGCACACCCTCTATACCCATGAGAGAATCTTCCACTATATCTACGACATCCGTTTCCATTATTTCAGGTGCGGCGCCCTCCCATGTCAGATTGACCGAAACAACCGGAAAATCCACATCGGGCAGCTGTCCGACACCCAAGCGGTCATAACTTATAAAGCCGAATATTATCAAGGCCGCCATCAGCATCCACGCGAATACCGGATTTTTAATTGAAATGTCAGATAGTGTCATTTAATGCCTCCACTATATCTTCTCCCATAGAAACGCGCAGCTGCCAATAGAGTCTCTTGGCTTCATATATCGCGTGTATATAATTTCTCTGGGCGCCCTGCAGCGTCTGTATCGCCGCCAGGACATCGAGGTTGCTGACAAGGCTCCTCTGGTAATCTTTTCTCTGCAGATAATAATTTACTTTTGCCGTATGAAAAGCTTTTTTAAGATTTTCATGAACCGCAAGCGCGGTATTAAGCTTCACATACGAGTCCTTAATATCATATGGCGCGTATCTTTTCAGCCTCATATATTCCAGTTCTCTCTGATGCGCCCTTAATTTATATTCCTTGGATTTACCCAGGATTTCCGTTCCCTCAAATATCGGAACATCTATCTTAAGCATTATATCCCAATCTGTGCCTTTGTCGAATGCCGTCCTTTGTGTATAAAAGTTACCCTGCCAGCTGACTGTCGGCAGAAAATCACTATTTACTACATCGAGTTCTTTTTCCGCGAATTGCCACGCGTAATCCGCGGCTTTGATATCGGGCCTGTTTATAAACTTGGATACATAGTAATCTTCCTGCATAAGAAATGTGGGAATCTCATATGAATCGGATACCTTATCTATGGGAATACCGACAAGAAATTCCAATAACTGCCGCGCTACCGTCTCCTGGCTTTTCACGACTTTTAAATCCGCTTCTACGGTGTAAAGCTGGGCTTTGGCGTTTACAACTTCACTTTGCCGTGACCTGCCCAAGCCTTCTCTTAATTTAAGCTCCTTGATACGATCAATTAACGCTTTTTTAACTCTTAAAGTTGCTTCCAAATCTTTTCTCTTCTCTACATAGAGGTAAAAGGAATTGGATACGTCCACTAAGAGCAGCTGTTGGGCGCGGATCTTCTCCGAGGTACGTTGTTTTTTTTCAAGGCCGCTTCCGGACATCGCGGCAAGCGCCTTGAAGCCCGAGAAGAGTGTTTGTGTTATTTGAAATTGGCGCTCGGAAAATTTAGCGGGCTTTAAAGTACTAAGTGTTGAACCGGTATTATTAGGTGTTGCCTCCTGCAGGTCGGTCGATTGAAATGAAATGTAAGGCATCATGATAGAAAGGGCCTGCAAAAACCTCGCCTCTGCCACCTTTATTGCGTCGGCGCTGATGGCTATCACTTCACTCTGCTTCAGCGCAAGCTGGTAGCAATCCGCCAGGCTCAAAGGCATCGAGGGATTAATTGTTATCTCTTTCGCTTCCTTATCCGTCTCGATGCTATTCAAAACAATAGGCACATCTTTGGCAAAAGAAACGGGGGTAGCCAGGATTAATACAAGTAGAATTATAATAAATCTGTTTAACATCTTGTTCATATATGACTTTATGCGCTCAAGCCTTCCCTTATACGGGTTAATATCTTTAAATAATCTTCTCTTTCGGTGTTTGATAACACGGCAAATATCTTTATGACCATCTGGCGCTTATGTTCAATAACGTTCTTTATCGTCTTGTCGCCCTTTGCTGTAAGCTTCACCATTATCACGCGCCTGTCATTAGGCACAGAGATCCTGGCAACATAGCCTTCCCTCACAAGCCTGTCTACTATACCTGTCATCGCGGCAGTCGTCACATTCATGGAACGCGCCATATCCGACATATTTAACTCACCGCTCTTATGAATGAGCTCCATTATGGCAAGCTGCGGCAAAGTTACTTTTACCTTATAGAACTGGCCTGTCTGTTGTTTTAAGAAATCTCTCCAGATGGCCGCCATATTCTCGGTTACCTTGTCGGCAAATTCAGCGAGATTAATGTCCGTCATATTAAGCCTCCTAATATTAAGCTCTATTAATAGTTAATATAGTTAACTATATCATACCTCCGCGCATTTGTCAATTCCTCGACTTCGCTCGGGATTGACCCTGAGCTTTTGTCGAAGGGTCAAATTTTCTCACATATTGAAGGGATCCCCCGAGGGATGGGGTATTGAGCGGGACGTACGAATTGCGAGCGGGCATGGTTCCCGCCAAATACCTTTAAAAACAAGGCTACCGCATAACATAATAGGGCTATTCTACATTATTTGGCGGGAGAGCGAGCAATGAGTCCGAGCTTACTTTTCCTCGCAGGGGAAAAGTAAGCGTTCCCGCGAAGTACCCCATCCCTCGGGGGGCGCTTACGAGAAGAAGCGGATGTAAAAATAAAAGGGGGAAACTTGCGTCTCCCCCTTTTAAAGATTTGAAACTGTGCTGCTGTATCTGTTACGCCGCTACCATCTGCTTGGCCGGCCTTTTACTCTTTAATATCGACCACACCACGACCGCGCATAACGCAGCCACTATGATCCAGCCTGTAACGCCAAGTTTATTATACTGAACTACTATAGGCGCGATTATGACGGAAACCAAATTTACGACTTTTATCATCGGGTTAAGGGCCGGGCCTGCCGTATCCTTTAAAGGATCTCCAACCGTATCACCTACTACACTGGCCTTATGCCTTTCCGAACCCTTGCCCGTATTCGCCACAAGATCCTTGACCTCGTCTTCTATCGTCTTCTTTGCATTGTCCCATGCTCCCCCGGCGTTTGACATGAATACCGCGAGAAGCTGGCCCGAAAGTATTATACCCGCCAGAAACCCTCCGAGCGCTTCGACCTGAAGCACCAGGCCTACAAGTATTGGCGAAAGTACACATATAAGCGCAAGACTTACCAGCTCTTTCTGCGCTGCCGTAGTAGATATCGCCACCGCTTGTTTGTAATCAGGTTTGACTTTTCCTTCAAGAACGCCAAGTTTAAACTGACGGCGCACTTCCAAAACTATCAGCGAGGCGGCCCTGCTGACCGCCTGTATAGAGAACGATGAAAACAACCACGGTATAGCGCCACCTATCAGCATGCCTACAAATACTTGAGGCACGGAGACGCGGATACCGACTGAACTTAACTGATCCGCCAACGGCACTCCCATCGCTGCCTGAACTTTACTGACGTCAACCATATATGAACCGAATAGTGACACCGCCGCGATAACCGCAGAACCTATCGCAACTCCTTTTGTTATAGCTTTTGTAGTGTTGCCTACCGCGTCGAGGTCCGACATGATCTTGCGAGCAGACTTAACGTCCTGACCATTCTCCCCGTGCCATGCCATTTCGCCGATACCATTAGCATTGTCGGAGATGGGCCCGAACGAATCCATCGCCACGTTGTTGCCTGTCAGTGTCAACATACCTATGCCGGTCATTGCTACGCCATAAAGGACGTATGTGACCTTCTCTACGCTTGTTATATTGGGTATGGTACCGAATATCAATATCGAGCCAAATATCGTCGCTGCTATTACGAGAGCCGCCCAAACACTTGATTCATATCCTACCGCCAATCCGGAGAGGATCGTAGTAGCCGGACCTGTCTGAGTGGATTTACTGATCTCTTTGACAGGCTTATAGTGCGTGCCGGTGAAATATTCTGTCAGACGGTCTATAGCGATAGCCAATAAAACTCCGAGAGTTGTCGCTGCAAACGGCCTCCACCAACCACCGGGTATCTGTGTCATATAGAAGAAGGCGAGCGCGCCGAATAGGCCTACCGATATTACGGCAGAAGTTAGATATCCTTTGAATATAGCCTTCATAGCGTTGCCGCTCTTTGTCCCTAAAGAATCTCCCTTAACCGCGTATGTGCCTATTATAGAGCACAGGACTCCTATGCCGCGCACAAGCAATGGATATACTATCCATTCAAGGCGATGAGTTATATGGTATAAGGCCAATCCTAATATAAGACCTGCTACAATAGTGACTTCGTATGATTCAAATATGTCCGCTGCCATACCCGCGCAATCACCTACGTTGTCTCCGACTAAGTCGGCTACTACCGCCGGGTTTCTCGGATCATCTTCAGGAATACCTGCTTCGACTTTTCCTACGAGGTCGGCCCCTACGTCAGCCGCTTTGGTATATATACCGCCGCCGACTCTCATAAATAGAGCAAGTAATGTTCCTCCGAATCCGAATCCTAATAGCGCATCGGGAGCCGCGATACCGAATATTATAAATATTATTGTGCCGCCGAATAAGCCGAGCCCATCGGTAAGCATGCCTGTGATAGTTCCCGCGCGATAAGCTATTTTTAGCGCTGTGTTAAACGAGGTCTTCGCGGCATGCGCTACGCGCACGTTTGCCTGAACCGCCATACGCATTCCGAGCTGCCCTACGAGTAGCGAAAAGATAGCGCCCATGACAAACGCTACGGCCCTGCCTAATCCTATGATGAGACGAACTGTCGATTCGGATTGTCCTGCAAACCTCTGCATGGCCTCCGATGATGGCGGAACTATATAGACAGAATAGAATAGTGCAAATACCAGGACTCCTATAAGAGGAAGTATCGTCTTAAGCTGCTTCTGCAAGTACGCGTTCGCGCCCTCGCGGATAGCATTCCATACTTCCTGCATCTTTGCGCTGCCCTTATCTTCGCGCAAAATCTGGTGGCGAAGTAAGAGAGCGTAAAGAAGTCCCAAAAGGGAAACTCCTAAAACACTCCAAATTGCGACCATTTCAAAAAAACTAAGCCCATACATCATGATGACTGCTCTCCTTTTCTATATTATTGCAAACAAAAAATGCCCTCTAGCAAATATCGCCAGAAGACACCTTAGTCTCTTAGCTTGGTTAATGATTATAATATGGCTGCTTATATTTGTCAACCCCTTATAGAGGTTCATCGCGGGAAATAGAGAGAATGACAACCGTCTGGGCGGGAATAGAAAATATTATAGGTAACTACCTGCCGAGGCATACCTTCCAGGGTAATTTAAACGCTATCCTTTCCGCAATAATGCTAGCTCTTGTCATAATAGTATTTGTCGAATCCCTGAAGAAAATACGCAAGCTTATATAATCTATTTATCTTTTATTTACCCGCAAAATCGGCTTTTGCCGCGATATTAAGGCTCTTAATACCCAACTCATTCATTATATCCAGCACAGCCACCACATCCTTAAAACGAGCGAGCCTATCCGAAAAAAGCACCACCTTAAGAGACGGGTTATTCTTGTACAGGGCTGTCATCTTATCTTTTAGGTCTTCTTTTGTTATCAGATTGCCGTCGAGATATATGATACTCTTGCTGCTTACCGTTATATCCACCTGATTTGACACGTCGGAAGTTTTCGCGCTCCTGGCATTTGGCAGGTTTACTTTTATGCTCGTCTGAACGATCAAAGGCGTCGTTATCATAAATATTATCAAGAGCACAAGTATGACGTCTGTAAAAGGTGTTATATTTATTTCAGCTATTGCCCTGGGTTTTCTCAGACGCACATTCATTTTGCTTTAACCTTAACCAGGTCCATGGTCTCGGATGCGCACAATTCCATGTCTGTGATAAAATTATCTATTCTTTTGATAAAGTAGTTGTATGCCACGACCGCAGGCACTGCTACACACAGGCCTGCCGCTGTGCACACAAGCGACTCCGATATACCGTTCATTACCACATTTATGCCACCCGCGCCGGCTGTAGCTATATCGCCAAACGCTCTCATTATTCCCAATACCGTCCCGAAAAGCCCTATATAAACCGCTATGCTTCCTATTGTGCCAACTACTGTCGTGCGCTTCTCGAGTAGATTGGTCTCTACTACTATGGTGCGTTCCATATTATTTGATATCTCTTTTTCGGTATGCTTGGCGAAACTCAATCCCGCGTGGACAACATTTGAAAACGGTGTATTTTTTTTGTCGCATATCTTCAAAGCGGCTTCAAGATCGTTTTTTTCAAGCTCTTTCTTTACTCGCGCCATAAGGTCCGCGCGTTTTATTCTGGATCTTGAGCGATAATACATATACCGCTCTATTATAATGGCTATAGATAATACCGAGCAGAATATAAGAATATATATCGTAACCCCGCCCGCCATTATTAATTGGATCGCTGTCATCTATTATTCTCCTTTGTCCACCATAAGGCAAACTTTATGATTTATGAAGCTCACTATTTCTTATACCGTAAGTGAAATATACTATCAACCCCACAATAAGCCATATAATAAACCTGATCCATGTCACACCCGGCAATCCCGTCATAAGAAATATACACGCGGCAACACCCAATAACGGCGTAATAGGATTTAGCGGAACTTTAAACGCGCGGTGCTTGTGGGGCTCTTTTACCCGCAATATTATAACTCCAAAACAGACCAAGGTAAACGCAAAAAGCGTCCCTATATTTGTAAGATCGACCATCTCCTCAATATTGGTAAACGCGGCAAAGCACGCCACTACAGCGCCGGTGAGCATCGTCGTGACATGCGGTGTCTTGAATTTCGGATGGACATGAGAAAAGACCTTGGGCAAAAGCCCGTCGCGCGACATCGAAAAGAATATTCTTGCCTGGCCCATAAGCAGTACCAGCAATACCGCTATATGCGCCGCGACAGATCCGAACGCTATGATGCCTGCCGCCCAATTTAATTTTATATGCTGCATAGCAAGCGTAAGCGGCTCGGCCTTTTCGTGTGCCAGTGTATCTTTCAATGTATTAAACGGTATTAACCCTGTAAATACGCCCGCGACGATCATATAGATTACCGTACAAACGAGCAGAGATCCAATAATACCTATAGGTAGGTCGCGTTTCGGATTTTTCGTCTCCTCGGCCGCGGTCGATACCGCGTCGAATCCTATGTACGCGAAGAATACTATAGCCGCGCCCGCTTTTATCCCAGCAAAACCGTTAGGGGCAAATGGGATCCAATTTTGAGGTTTTACGTAGAACACTCCTACAAGAACAAAAAATGCCAAGACGATAAGCTTGACCGCTACTATGATCTCGTTAAATCTGGAGCTCTCCTTGATGCCTCTGACTAAAAGCGCCATAAGTGATATTACTATCAGGAAGGCCGGTATGTTGCAAATGACGGGCACTCCTAAAAATATGGGCGCGTTATGCACAGCCTGCCATGTGCGCTGTAGCCCGGGGTCCAGTTGTTCAAAAGGCACCCCCTGACATAACAGAGCCGATGCCTTTTCGAAACCCTTTAACGCTGTCCTAAAATCTATCGTAGACCACGCCGGCAGTATAATGCCAAAACCTTTTAAGAATCCGACAAAATATCCCGACCAACTTATAGCGACAGCTATTGCCCCGACGCCATACTCAATCATCAGATCCCAGCCTATTATCCACGCCACTAACTCTCCAAATGTGGCGTAAGAATATGTATATGCGCTTCCGGATATCGGAACCAGCGCGGCCAATTCCGCGTAGCAGAGCGCGGCAAACGTGCACGCTATAGCCGTAATGCCAAATGATAATATTAGCGCCGGCCCGGCGCCCGGCCGCAACGCGTCTCCTGCGGCCGCCGTTCCGACGGTCGCGAAGATACCCGCGCCTATTATAGCGCCCATGCCCAACAGTACGAGATCAAAAGCGCTAAGAGCCCTCTTTAGCCTCGTCTTAGGGTCATGCGTCTCGGCTAATATTGAAGTAAGAGATTTTATTTTGAATAATTTATTTGTAAGATGTTTCATGATTTTTATCCATAGCAAATTTCCATATCTCCATTGCCCATAATGGAAATGATGAAATAACTATGACAAGGGTCCAGTCCAACAGCCCCAGCGGTTCCGTCTTAAATACCTTCTGCAAGATAGGCACATAGACTGCCGCCATCTGCAGCAGGAATGAGATAAATGCCGCCAATATAAGTTTCTTGTTTGTAAAAACCCCCAGTTTAAAAATGGAGACCGTCATACTTCTACAATTAAAAGAATGGAATAACTGACTGCAGGACAACACTATGAATGCCGCGGTCCTTGAGCGCTCTATGCTCCCTTTTTCTATAAACAACACAAAAGCAAACGCGGCTAAACTGCAAAATGCAATGAACGAACCCTGGCCCAATATCAAAACCGCCTTCTCTTTGGTAACTACAGCCTCGGTGCTCTTGCGCGGAGGCTTCTGCATTATCTTTGGATCGACCGGATCTACCCCCAGCGCCAAAGCAGGAAGGCCGTCGGTAACAAGATTTACCCATAATATATGTATAGGTAATAGCGGTACCGGAAGACCGATAATAGAAGCTGTAAACATCACAAGTATCTCACCCGCGTTACAGGAAAGAAGATAATGGATAAACTTTTTTATATTATCATAGATGCCCCTGCCCTCTTCGACAGCCGAAACTATCGAAGCAAAATTATCATCCGTCACTACCATATCGGAGACTTCTTTGGTAACATCTGTTCCTGTTATGCCCATCGCAACGCCTATATCCGCTTCTTTGACGGCCGGCGCGTCATTAACACCGTCTCCTGTCATCGCGACAATATCGCCGTGCCTGCGCCAGGCGCGCACAACTCTTAGCTTATGCTCCGAAGATACGCGGGCATAAACAGAGATGCTCTTCACTTTTTCATATAGAGCGTCGTCACTTAATTTGTCGAGCTCCTCGCCGCTTAAAGCTATGGGCCTTTCGTCAAAGATCCCAAGTTGTTTTGCGATAGCGACCGCTGTATTTTTATGATCGCCTGTTATCATCACTGCCTTTATTCCCGCTGTCTTACATTCATGTATGGCTTTTTTTACTTCATCGCGCGGGGGATCTATCATAGCGAAGAGGCCGACAAATGTAAGGCCGCTCTCTATGCTTTGTGAGTCAAATTTATCCGGAATACCGTCCAATTTTCTGTAACCTACCGCAAGCACGCGCATCGCCTGGCTCGCCAGCTCATTATTCATATTACGAATGATAGTCTTATCCTGTTCTGTCAGCCTTCTGGACAATCCGTTCTCTTCTATACCGGCACAATCATCCAATAATATATCGGGAGCACCTTTAACAAAAGCGGCCAGCCCGCCGCCTGACTTGCGGATCATCGTCATTTTTTTGCGTTCAGAATCAAATGGGATCTCATCAACAAAGGAAAATTCTTTTTCAAGACGCTCTTTCCACATATCGGCCTTGGCCGCGGCGGTTAAAAGCGCTCCTTCGGTAGGATCGCCCACAATTTTATATGTGCCTTCGCTTTGATTAAGCGAGGCTCCGTTACAAAGCACTCCACAACGCAGTAACATTTCCAATTCACGATATTCAGAGATCTTCACTTCTCTTTTGTCAAAAATGATATTACCTTTGGGCTCATACCCTATGCCTGTTATATCGAACAGTTTCCCAAGCGTGTATGCTTTTTGCACGGTCATCTCATTTTTTGTAAGAGTGCCCGTCTTATCTGAACATATTACCGTGGCACAGCCTAAGGTCTCTACCGAGGGCAGTTTTCTGATAAGAGCGTGTCTTTTAACCATCCTGTGGACACCCATCGCAAGCGCTATTGTTACCACCGCCGGCAATCCTTCCGGTATCGCCGCTACGGCCAAGCTCACAGCAGTTAAAAATACATCTATTATTTTGCCGCCGCGCAGCCATTCCAGCAGGAATACAAAACCAACAAGCGCGAAGCATAAAAACACTATCCACTTGCCAAACTCTTCCAGTTTTTTCTGTAATGGTGTTGTCTCCCGCGCGGCACCCTGCACCATGCCCGCTATCTTACCCAATTCTGTACGCATGCCCGTATAAGCAACCAGCGCCCTTGCCTTGCCGGACGATATCGAGGTTCCCATATATACCATATTGGCTCTATCGCCAAGCGGTACTTCCTTTTCATTTAAAACATGTATCGTTTTTACTACAGGGGTGGATTCTCCGGTAAGGCTTGCTTCCTGTACGCTGAAATTGGCCGTCGCCCACATAAGACGGCTGTCCGCGGGAACACTGTCCCCGGCTTCTAATTCTATAAGGTCGCCGGAAACCAGCTCTGAAGAAGGGATAACGCCATGCTGACCATCGCGAATGACTTTAGAGGAAGGGCTCGACAGTTTTTTCAGCGCGGCCAACGATTTTTCAGCGCGATACTCCTGAATAAAGCCGAGTATGGCATTCAATATGACTATGGCTACTATAGCAAAAGCGTCTACCCATTCCTGAAGAAATCCGGAAACCAAGGCCGCCCCTATCAGTATCCAGATGATGAAATCCTGAAATTGCTCTAAAAATATAGCAAAAGGCCCTACGCCTTTTTTTTCAAGAAGCTGGTTAGGGCCGAAATCAGATAAGCGTTTCTTGGCTTCAGCGACGCTAAGGCCTGCGCTAAAGTTACTTTTTAATACTTCGGCTGCTTCCTGATAAGTTATATTGTAGAATTTTGTTTCGATACTCATATTAAGCGCCTTCCTGGATTAAGACTCTGTACGCGCTGATAATGCCGAACAATATAAAAACTATCGCGGAAAACCATTTAATAGCTTTTTCAGGCACATGTTTACGCATCACTGAACCAACGATTATTCCTATAATATTTGCGGCTAACATCGCGAGTGTCGCTCCCATCAATACACTAAACATATCTCTATACTTGATTGAAAGACTCATAGTTGCAAGCTGTGTTTTGTCACCCATCTCGGCAAGAAGGAAGGCTATCCCGACCGTAGCAATCGGCCCAAGACCGGAACGCTTCTTATCCTCATCCTTAATTTTATCTTTCTTAAGAGTCCATAGCCCGAATATTATGAAAGATAGCGCCGCGATAAGGGAGATGACTTTTATAGGCACGATCGTGATCAGGATCTGGCCGGCAATAACCGCTATCGCATTACACAGAAGGGTTGCCAGAAATATCGCGATGAGTACTTTTTGTATACTGTATTTGGCAGCGAAGGCCATCGCAAGAAGCTGTGTCTTGTCGCCCATCTCCGCCAAAAGCACAAGCATGAAAGATGCTACAAATGCCGTCATAAATATGTCCTTATTGACGGCTATTTTATCATTTAAGGGAATTTATTACAAGAGTATATGGAACAAAAAATCCCGAATTTCACTTCGGGATTTCTTGTTTTTGTTGAGGGGCTGATTTATGCCTTTATATAATACGCTAAGTGACAAAAGCTTGTTTTGGAGAGGCCCACTAGTTCGCCTGAGCGATCCGATGGATGACTTCGGATATAAACGTCTGATATCTAATACCCAATTGCCGTGCTTTATGTTTGATATTCACAAGGTCATGACTATTTACACGGATGTTTAAAACCGCGTCCTTCTTCCTTGCGGCTATAGCATTAATGATCTGCTCATATTCTTGCTTCTCTACCGGAACAAAATGCTCAAGACTATCTTCGATGGCCTGCTCTTCTCTGGTTAATTTAATCTTTCTCATAATGCCTCCCCTTCTTGTAAAGTTTCATTAATTTTCTACTTGGATATATTGTTTTTAAAAATATTGTTTCTCCTTCTGTAACATACGGCACAGCCCATAAATAGCCTTTGTGCTGATAAATAAGTATCTTTTGATTTTCCTTTGTGGAATGCTTACGTATATCAATTAGCTTAGAAGCGATAATTTCTTCAAACGAAACGCCTCGCGTTCGTTTCAGTCTTTCGCTCTTAAGAGTATTCCATTGAAGTTGTTTCATTTGTATATACATATTGTATTACAAAATTGCTTTAAGTCAAGAGAAAAGTAAGAGAGGTTTATTTTAGAGAGCTACCCGGACATGCATGTGTGCTTAAAAAATGTCCGGCTTGTAAGGCCGGACATTTATGTCTTTTTCAGAACAATAAGAAATTATGCGGCTTCTGCAAACTTATGTGCCGCTTCGTGGAGAAGTTCAATTCTTTCACGCTCGACTATACCGCAAACTTTGCCGAGAGCATCTATTATCTTTTTAACTATTTCAGTTATGTCGAAAGTAGTAACGCCTTGTAAGTCAGTAACAGGGTCACCGTTGACCTTGAAATAATAGTATCTTGCCGTATGAACCTTAGTTCTTATATCAGCGATTGTGTCAGCGTAGAATATTCTTTCATTCTCTGGCTTACCTTGATTTAACTCATCTATTAATGCCCTTTGCCTATCATTGGTAGCTATTACAGCGACTCTCATGCCGGATTTTACCAGCTTTGGTAGGAGCACTCCTAATCCATTGTCAAATGTAACTTGTTCCGAAAAAATGAATGTTGCCTTGTCTTGCTCAATAACATTCTCTATTTGTAGAAGGTGCAATAACTCCGCGACAAAATCGGCAACTTTTGAATTATTCTCATGCCACTCCTGTGGAAGTATTTCTACGGCTTTTCTTACGGCCGTGGCTAATGATTGCGTACCGGGTAAAAGCTGTCCTACGACTTTTGGATGCCCAGCAACTATTTCTAAAACTTGGTTATCTTTTAAAGTTTCCGATCTGAAAGGTAATATATTTTCCCCGTTAATTTTAACAGCTACTCCTCCTGATTTTTCAACAAAATAAGCACCTGCTGAAACATCCCAGATAGGACGTTTTGCATCAACATAAGCCATTGGATTTTCTCTTCCTCCCATTGCAACCATAGATAAGGCCATACCTGATGACTTACCAATACGATCTAACTTCAAGCCTTCAATATTCAACGATCCAGTAATGTCTCTATAGACTAGCACCGTGCGCCCATTAAAATTATTTTCGGATTGATCAAAGCTTATTTGTTTCCTATTAAAAGCGGCTCCTTCTCGAATTTCAGAAACAAAGAACCCGTTCTCTAATTCAGAAGCCTCAAAGATAGCGCCTTTCTTACCACTAATAACTTGTTCTGGAGCAATAAAAAATGCTGCAATCACATCACCATGATATATTAATGAAAGGACACTCCCAAAATAATTACTGGCAGGATTAATAAACTGACGGGTACCATCGATAGGATCAATAACTATCTCAAATGGTGAATTATGATTTCTTTGATTAATACTTTCAATTCTTTTCCCTAAATTTCCTTCGGTTTCCTCTGCTATAACTCGAAAAGGGAAGCCTAATTGTTTCTCTAATTGATCTAAAATATAAGTCTGGACTTCAAAATCAGCTTCAGTAACAACTGATTGATTGGCAGATTCTTGCCCAGGCTTATATTTAACCTTGACGTTAGCTTGAACACGCCACTTATTTATAATCATTCCTACATCTAGCATTGTTTTTTTCATTACTGGCATCGCTGTAGCAAGTTTTTCCATCACCTCGGAAGGCAATTTTTCGCGAGACCTGGTTTGCGGTGTTAAACGCGCACTTTCATTAGAAGCTAAAAATTTTAATTGATTAACCGCAAACAACCACGCACCTACGCCTTTTTGTCCTGAGAGCAAAGATGCAGCAACCACATGTGGATTATCAGTATCAAATCGGTCCAACGAAATTCCTCCTTCGCGATTAATCAGTATTTCACCATTTCCACCTGTTTGACCTTGGTCATCTAGCGTAATGAAAGGCTTTCCTTCCAGTAATTCACCAAATTTTTGAATAGAGAGGCCCTTATTAGCACCTTTTGGCTTAATTTCAATGCTCTCGCCCGACCAAGAAAATTCTACTTCAATTTTTCTAGACGTAAAGAAAGATAAAATCTGCGATTCCAAATGGGATATAAAGACCTTGTCTAATCCTACTTCATTAGCACGTGGGATCTGAACTGTTATTGTTCGCGACTTGAAGATAATAGCAGCAAGATCTTGATAACGCACCTGATATTTATCTCGATAGTAATCATTTAATATCGGGAAAATAGTTTGATAAAAAGCCTGCTGAGATTCTGCCGATCCAACTGGAGATGAAGCACCAAAATCATAAATAATGTTTGGGTTGCCTACATTAAATCCATAACTAGAATCTTCGGGGAAAACATCTATATAATTCAAGGCCCATTGGTCAACTCCTAAGGCTGCTCGAATTCTATCGACCACTTCTTTTACATCTCTGGCACCACCGACTTGCTTCCCTGAAGCATTAAATCTTCTAAGACTTGGATTAATTTCATAAGCACGGGAGGTGGTAAATCCAATGCGAACCCGTCCTTTCAATTTTTTTGCTATATTTGATATTGCCTCATCAGGAACAATTCGGTTTTCATCTGTCAGCGAGTAATCAATGTCTGTCAAGATTCCATACCAGCTACATTGCTTAAGATTTTCAAATCGGCTATGATGATTGAACGCATTAAGAATTGCTTGTTTAAGTTCGTCTTTACTTATAGAGGACTTGCTACCCAATACAAAATGAATATCTGGCGCAACCGTAAATTCCAACATTCGTTGGGTGTAAAGCGCGAGTCTGACCTCATTCACCTCAAAGATCATTGGTTCTTTTATCTCGGAATGTTCTTTCACCCATTGCTTCAGATTTTGCGTTTCTTCTTCATTAAGAGCCGATAGCGTATTCACATTAATTTGCCCCAAGGTAACAAATACTTTAGCGGCCTTTCCTGCTTCCGGAACTTTCCACTTCAGATCAAATCCTGCTTCCATGAAAGACTTTTGAAGATGACTTAACCCGCCTCCTTCTACCTCCCCTACTAAAATGATGTTACCTTCGCATCCATCACTAAAGGCAACTTTCTTAAAATGTATTTTGTAACCTTGAGCCATTTCAATGGCCTGAATAACTTTTTCAAAATCAACCTTTGACAAATTCTCTTCCTTAACAGGCTGATCTTGAGACCTTAACATAGCTCCCACAGTCGCATGCGAAAAATCGCTATTAATTCTAAATTTACCGTTAGTAACAGCGAGGATCTCTTCTCTCCACCTCGTAAGAATGTTTCCAGATGTCCCAGTTATAGGATGTCCAGCCACAACAGTTGCTCCATAATTCGTTTTTGCATTTTTCTTGGTTAGCTCTTCAACTTTGGCAAGGTCTAGGCCCAGGATTTCAGCATTCCTTTCCTTCGCTGGACGGACACCTTGCTGCTTCTTTTCAAAGGCATCGATTAAAGCAATTGCTTTTGAATGGGCGTCGCGAATCACTGATCTTTTTGCTTCGTCACTCTCAATGGATAGTAGCGATCGAAAAACCCTATCAATCTCTCTTCGAAAATCTCCAATGACAAACATGGCACTAATTTTTAAAAACTCAAGCTGCTCTTGTGCGCCAGTTTGACTTAATTCGGGACTTATTGGAAAGTTTTCGCCTGTCAAAAACATTCTAAGATTTTCTAAAAACTTATCTGTATTTCCTTCCCTCAAATCTGATATTACCAAGTCCCATTGTAAGCCAACCGGTAATACGCCACTGTCATTCTTTTGAATGAGTCGGATACAGTTTACGCTTTCCGCAAAAAATACATTTGAAACATCTTGAGCTCCTAAGATATCAAAATAACCACCTAATAGCCTGAGCTTCTTTTCGATTTCTCGTAATGGCATTCTGCTATCTCTTATTGCTACCGTAGGAGTATAAACATCAGGATAATTTCTTTCCATCGTATATATATCTTTTTGAATTTCTGAATATAAATCGAGGATTTTAGGCATAAGCGTCATTGATTCTACGGCCAAGGATAAACTAACTAAACGAGATAATCTTTTCCGGATTTTTTCAGGAGCTATAAGTCCATATCTATTTGTTTGAGTAAATTGCTGTGAATGATTTCCAAGGATAGCATGGATGGTCGCCTCGTCTTTTTTCTCTTCCATTAATACATAGTTCTTATAATTCCATTCTAGTCTATGGAGCAAATTAGCTGCTAATTCATTCATATCCTCTGGACTATCTAGATCAAAATCCTGCAAAAAGAGTTTTGGAATATACACCACTAATCGTGAGCGACCAATGCCGATGGGACGTGCGACTTGATTTTGACTATCTACAAATAGAATCGGCATAGGAGAATCGACTTCCACTATAGTAATCAGGCTTTTAAGCCACCCGATCTTATCAACGAAAGTATTTAGCTCATCTGTCAATCCATCGGCTTTTCTCTTGGCTACCCACCACTCAATAATACCAAGCGCTTTATCTATTTTTTCTTTGGCTCCCGGGGCTTGTGATTCTACTAATCTGCCCTCTCCTAGCCTTGTAGTCTTGGCGAATATTGAATCATTGCTTTTGTAAAGATAAGCCATAGGCCAAGATGCGGTTGATCGATCTCCCCTTATGCGATAAGACTGGCTGGGTTTTGTTAACATTAAATTATTTTCAAAATTACTATCACGGAAAATACCCTGAATAATATTTTCAATGAAAGGCTTTGCCTTTGGCGATTCCCTGCCTTCTTTAAAAAGAATGCCCAGCGCAATAACGTATTTTTCTGGCTGAATGTCTTCTTGGCTACGCCTTCTTATTAGTCTTCTATTACCCAAATGTAGCCTGTTTCTAAGAATTCCCCATATTACATCTGATGAAATAGCTTTTAATGCCTCGGCTTCTCTTCTTGTTTCAGATATTTCAGCTTCCGTGAATACAAAATCGTTGGATAATTCTTTAATCAAAATATCGAGAATATCCTTGTAATCCGGATGCGTTTTTCCATCTTTCAATGCTAGCCGCCAAAGATCGCTCGATGTTTTATGTGCAATGAGCTCCTCTAATTCAAGAGCAAGACTCCCCGTATTTTGTGGTTCTTGTGCCATCGCATAATCTCTATTCATTACATCTGGATGCATGGCAAAAGTAAGGCTTGCAAATTCGTTAGCTAAAGATTGGTTTGTGATATTATTGCTCTGTTCTATTTGTTGCTGTATTTGGAGATTGTCTTTTTCAAATCTTTCTCGCATCGATATTATAAAAGCGATTATTTCTTCCTCGGTAGTTAATTTTTGCCCTTTAAATTCCTCATCAAATAATTCCTTCGCCCTTGTTGACCGCGCCCTTATTTCATGAAGTAAGCGGCCGATTATTTTCTTCCTTCCTTCTTTTGAATCTTTTTCACTTTCTAAGGCGAACACGGTAACATAGGTGCCTGCGTGGCCCCATGCTTTTTGTCCATCAAATATCGGCAGTTCATTTTCATTTTTTACGAATATTATTTGAACCTTCCCGCCAGCGGAAGCAAGGGTTGTTTTAAGCCTAGTGAGCATACTATTAGCGCCACAAGCATTTATAGAGCGCATAAATTCTTCTTCAAGATATGGGATAGCCGAGAGACTTTTGGCTCTGCCGGAATTTTGCTTTATGAATTCATCGATAGGTTCTTGATGTGAGGCAAGTCGTTCTTCCATCAAATTGTGCATTTCTTTGTAGACTTTTGGATTGCCGGCAAGAGGAGCGAGGATGTCTGAATCAGCCAAAACGACTGTGCTGGCGTAAAATAGGCATACCAAGACCATTGCTATAGGCTTTAATAAAATGCTATATCTCTTTCTATATCCAACCATAGTACACACAGTATATCACGCACTAAATACAGGGCAAGATTAAATAACTTACTTTTTTATTACTTAATATTTATGTATTGTTTCCCACTCGTGGTGACTGGAATCGAAGTTTTTAGTTGTGTTTTTTAGTCGTTTATAATAATAGTGTATAATTGCAGTTGATTGGAGGTGCTGATATGAATGATAGCGGTGTAGTCTATAGTTTACGAAAGAA
>JAUYOL010000041.1 GCA_030695905.1 Candidatus Omnitrophota bacterium
TTCTTTCGTAAACTATAGACTACACCGCTATCATTCATATCAGCACCTCCAATCAACTGCAATTATACACTATTATTATAAACGACTAAAAAACACAACTAAAAACTTCGATTCCAGTCACCACGAGTGGGAAACAATACAAATAAGTTAGATTATAAAAAAGTATGATGTTCAACACGAAAACATGTGATATACTATATATGTAAGCGAACAAAAGGCTATTTTTTTTGAATACTTATTAAAAATGATTAAAAAGTGCAAAGGGATGACATCATATGCGCCCAAAAATAATTCCAATCATGTTGCTGGCTGCGTTCATTCCATGCAATATTTGCTGGTCCGCAAATTATTCCGATAATTATGACCTGCGTTCGAAAGAGACATATAATAAGAAAAACCATTTTCTGCAGAGTGATCTGCTTGAACAGCGGCAGCGGTCGCGCGAGAATATGATAAGAAATAGAAATGCGGTAGAGGGCAATATAGCGGATAGGGTATCATGGCTGTTGAGTAAAAAACTGGAGAGGAATGACACCGTAGGGCTGGAGCTCAAGAGGAAGAAAGGCATGATTGAGCCTAAGAGGGCTTCGGTTGCCAATATCAAACCCACCACTTTTGATACAACCTCACAGCCCGCTGTTGTCGATCAGAATGTAGATACGAATCCAGAAGCAGTGCTCATCCCCGTGTCACAGACTTATTTGACCGTCAATGTCAAAGATTATGGAGCAGTCGGAGATGGTGTGGCCGATGACGCGCCGGCTATTCAAAAGGCTGTTGATGAAGCTCCGGCCGGCTCAATGATCGTCTTTGAAGCGGGTAAAACCTATAAGATCAATCAGGCGATTGAGGTCGACAAGGCCTTGGTCATCGACGGTAACGGCGCGACCCTGCTTTTGAACACGAGTGCCTGGCCGGATAATAAACATATTGTGTTTTCCAGTCCTCTTATCGGCGCTACGCGTGAGTGGACCGAAGAAGTTAAAAAGGGCCAAAGGACATTTTTGGTTTCCGTTTCAACGGATGAGATCAAGGCCCAAGACAAAGTCTTTTTGCAGCTCGGCAGAGATATTTATGATGGGAACGAGGAAGAGCATTACGCTAAGGTCGTGACCGTTGTCGAGAATACGGGTTCTTCTATCACTCTGGATGTAGATATCCCTTATGATATTTTTCAGGGCACAAACAGCCACAAGATCACGAAAGTAAAAAGCTTTGTTGATGGGGCGGCCATCCGTAATATCAACCTGGACTTTACGGCCATCGCCACGCCCGATGCCTCCATTTGGATCGACCGCGCAAGTAATGTTACGGTTGAGAATATCACGGGCCGGTTTTCAATTTTGTTGCAGGTGGTCGACTCAACGAATGTAATATTGCGTAATGTTGACGGAGAGGCGATGGCTATTCACGGCGCCGCCGGTCGTGTCCTTTCATCGTGGCAATCTGATAATACAAAAGCTGAAAATATCCGTGTTCGCACACAATCTGATGCCCCGGTGGTTTTCTTTGAAAGCTGGGATCGCAACGCGACCATTAGCGATATGGATATAGAATGGAATCTCGATCGCAGAGCCGTCAGTAATGTGTTTCATTTCGCCGGGGCAAGCTACGGGATAGAACTTGAAAACATAACCATACATAATGCCAACGCGATCAACGTAGTGGGTAGCGGTGCTCAGCCGTCGCAATACCATATCGGCACGGTCAATGTCAGCGGGCCGGTCATTTCCGCGGATCTTTCGGATATTGATCATTTTGTTAATGGGCAGTACGATTATGCCAATTACAGTGTTTTCCGCCAGGACTATGTGGTCGCTCCGGGGCAAAATGATTTCGGGGTACCGCTTGTGTCGGGAATTACAAGATCCATCAAGGCAAAAATATCAAATTATGACGGCATCAGGCAGATCTATCTGATAAACCACTTTGGCCAGGGCATGGAGCTGGTAGGATTTTTAAGTTCATTAACGCCGGAGAAGCGCAATGACTGGAATGAGCTTCCTTTTAACATGTACGGGCTTAACTATCCCGCCAACTATCATTTTGATGGTCAGGGGCCTACATGGCTTGACAAAGAGCTGCATTTTTATACCGATCAGGATGTTCCGGAAAATACAGTGCTTTCCTTAGAGATAGAATATTTTTCCGAGTAAGCTTTATTCGCGAGCCTAAAAGGCGCCACCCCCGCCGGAATTTGTGATATAATCACCTTCTGCGTATATATGTCTACCGCAAAATAAGGATAAGAGAGAAGTGTCGTATTTAAAAGTATGTGTGCTCAGAAGCAGTTCCAGTGGTAATTGCACCGCTATATGGACGGATAGATCCGGTATTTTGATCGATTGCGCCGGCATTGGTTTGGAGGAAATTGAGAAAGATTTAGGGGATATCGAACTGGATCCGTCCAGGATAAATGGCATCGTCATAACGCATGGGCATGGCGATCATATCTGTAAAAATACTTTCAAAATAGCTCTCCGCTACGGGATACCTATCTATATACACCATGATACATATCAAGTCATCAAAGAGCGTTATTGCGTCAAAGATCATCAACTCAAAATAATACATCATACGCAGGCGCCGTTTATAATAAATGATCTGAATATCACGCCCTTTAAAACGTTTCATAGCGGCGGCTATGTAGGCAAGCCGTTCGGTTTTCGCGTAGAATATAAAGATAAGGGCTCGTGCCGCAAGGTGGGTTTTTTAACGGATACGAGTAAAGTAACCGATAGCATGGTCAGGATGCTGTGTGATTGCAAGTGCCTGATAATCGAATGTAATCATGATGCGGAGTTAGCGCAGGAAATATCGCCTGATCAGTCGACCTGGAGAGAACACCTTAACAATGAAGCCGCCGCCGAAGCGCTGGTAAGGATAAAGAACGGATCTACCGATAGAGTAGCTCTAAAGCACGTTTTTCTTGCACATATCAGCGAAAGGCACAATAGCCCCAAGACCCTTATCAGCCGGATATCAAATGATATTCGTAAGGAAAATGTCACGGGCTGCGATCTGATGTTAACCTACCGCGGGAAACGGACCAAAGTTCAGGAAATGTTATGAAGTTCTATACCGATCAAATGATAACAATAGACCATCTTCCGGCAGGTCTGGACATAAACGATGAATTCAAATCAGCGTTTAATCTTATGGAGAATACCAAAGAGTGCCTTTTTATAACAGGTAAGGCAGGCACCGGCAAATCTACCCTTCTAAAATATTTCAAGGCCAATACGGGTAAAAAGATAATAGTGTTAGCCCCGACAGGTGTCGCGGCGATCAATGTGGGCGGGCAGACCATCCATTCCTTCTTCAGGTTACCTCCAAAGATCATTCAAAAGGATACAATAAAGCGCCTCAGGGACAGGAGCCTGGTAGAAAATCTCGACATGGTGATAATAGACGAGGTGTCGATGGTCCGGTCGGATCTTATGGACGGCATCGACTACGCGTTGCGTCTTAACCGCGGCAGGATGAAGACGCCGTTTGGCGGGGTCCAGATGGTATTTTTCGGAGACCTTTTTCAACTATCTCCCGTGGTCGAGAATGAAGCGAGGCAGCTTCTGGAAGAGCGGTATGCAAGCCCTTATTTTTTCAGCGCTAAAGTATTTAACGATTGCAATCTTAGGGAAATCGAGCTGTCGACCATATATAGACAAAAAGATAGTTCGTTCATGGAGCTATTAAACAGGGTCAGGAACAAAGAGCATACCGAAGATGATCTGGATATATTAAATAAGAGGGTAAAGACTGATGCCGCAATTCTTAAGAAAGACCCGACAGTTATCCTGACGACCACAAACAACCTGGCAAACGCGATAAATCAGGAGCGTTTGTCAAAGCTTCCCGGCAAAGAGGTGATATATGAGGCCGCGGCATCCGGAAAGTTCGAAGAGTCGGCATACCCGACCGATACGTTCCTAAGACTTAAAAAAGGCGCGCAGGTAATATTGATAAAAAATGACCCTAATAAGCAATGGGTCAACGGCACGCTTGCAAAAGTCGTCGCCCTGTCCGAAGATTCGGTAGTCGTAGATATCGATGGACGTACATGCGATGTTCCCGTTGTTAAGTGGCAGAAGATCGAGTATAGTTACAACGAGGATGAAGACAAGATAGAAGATGAAGTCGTGGGGGACTTCGCGCAATATCCAATAAAGCTGGCCTGGGCCATAACTATTCATAAGAGCCAGGGTCAGACTTTTGATAAGGTCATAATCGACCTGGGGCATGGCGCGTTTACTCACGGCCAGTTATATGTAGCGTTGAGCAGATGCACGCGCCTGGACGGTATAAGCCTGATTCGGCCGGTAAGGCCCAGCGACATAATATTTGACCGGCGTATATATGAGATCAGGAACCGGTTCGCCGGTTTATTTTAACAGGTAAGGAATGAGCCAATATGACAAAAACAAAGATAATATGCACTTTAGGGCCGGCATCGTTTAATGAGACGATGATCAGGAAGATGATGTTAGCAGGCATGGATGTCGCACGGCTTAATTTCTCGCACGGTAAGCCCGACGATCTTATCAGGGCAATAGGTTTGATCCGGCGCTTAAACGCCAAATACCGCAGGCGTGTTCGGATACTCGGCGATCTTCAGGGCCACCGCATAAGGATAGGCTCCATACAGGGCGGCTCAGTAACATTAAAAAGAAATAAGACGCTCTGGCTCACGCAGGAGAAGATAAAAGGCAATGAGCAGAGAATATATTTTGATTATAAGGGGCCTCTGGCAGACATAAAAAAGGGCCGGCAAATATATATAGATGACGGCAATATAGCGCTTGAAGTGGCCCGCCGCGCAAGATCAAGCCTTAAGACTAAAGTTGTGGTAGGGGGGCTGCTTAAGGAACATAAGGGCGTGAATATACCCCAGGCGGATCTTAAGTTCGGCCCTTTAAGTGAAAAAGACAGGCACGATATACATTTTTGTGTGCACCATAAAGTGGATTACGTAGCGCAATCGTTTGTGCGCACCAGGGCCGATATTCTCGAAGTGAAAAGACATCTGCACCACGGCAGCTCCATCCGGATAATAGCCAAGATAGAGTCAGGGGAAGGCATAAAGAATATAGACAGCATAATAGGTGTGTCCGACGGCATAATGATAGCGCGCGGCGATATGGGGGTATCCGTGCCTATTTACCAGATACCTATTATACAGAAGATGATAATAAAGAAGTGTAACAGGGCGGATAAGCCGGTCATAACCGCGACCCAGATGCTCGAGAGCATGACCGAACACCGCAGGCCCACGCGCGCTGAAGTGACGGATGTGGCGAACGCTATAATAGACGGTACGGATTTCGTGATGCTTTCGGCGGAATCGGCCGTGGGCCGTTATCCCGCAGAGACTGTCGCCATGATGAACGATATAATAAAATTTACCGAAAAATACGCCAAATAGGATTTAAGCAGGAATGGTAAAATTTGTGATATAATTATCCCATGAAAAAAATGCCCAAAGAGTATGAGATCGGTGATAAGAATGTCGACAATCTGATAAATGAGCTCGCCAAAAATTGCTGCTCCGCGGATACCGAGCGTCTTATCCATGAGATACTAACTACCGCGGTTAAATTGGGAAAAGAGTCCGGCGATAAAGGGGACCTCAAGCTTGTAAATAATACCCTGAAAGAATTGCGTTATTCATTCAAGATATTCACTCCCTACAGAAGTATAAAAAAAGTCATAATATTCGGGTCCGCGAGATCGAAGGACACATCCGTCGAATATAAGATGGCGGAAGCCTTCACTAAATCCCTGACCGATAAAGGCTACATGATAGTGACGGGAGGCGGGCCGGGGGTTATGGAGGCCGGTAATAAAGGCGCAAAAGCGGGGAAAGAATTCGCGCTGAATATACGGCTCCCTTTTGAACAGAAGCCAAACCCTTACATAGACGAAAAAGATAAGATAATCAATTTCAAATATTTTTTTACCAGAAAATTGATCTTTGTAAAAGAGACCGACGCTACCGCTCTTTTTCCCGGAGGGTTCGGCACGCTTGATGAAGGATTTGAAATGCTCACCTTGTTCCAGACCGGAAAATCCAGGCCCAGGCCCATAGTTTTAATGGAGCCGGCGGGCTCTACATACTGGGAAGCGTGGAAGCGCTTTGTGGATAAAGAGATACTTAAGAATGGATTTATTGATAAGAACGATCTTAAACTTTTCAAGATCGTAAAAAGCGTTGATGAGGCGGTAAAATATATAGAAGATTTTTACAGGGTGTATCACTCCATAAAATATGTTTCAGGCCAGACCGTGATAAGGCTTAATAAAGAATTAAGCGAAGAGACATTAAAACTCATAAACCAGAAATTCAAGGACATCCTGACGGGCGGTGAAATAAAGCTCACGGGCCCTATGAAAGAAGAGGCCCACAGGGGAGAGTATCTGGAACTGCCCCGGCTTGTAATGAAATTTAATATGCGTAATTACGGAAGGCTCTGTGAGCTGATCCATGTAATTAACAAAGACTGATCGGCTCCGGACAATATGCAAAAAATACGCTATGAACTCGATCCGTATAATAGGCTGATCCTCAATGAGGCCGGAAGAAAAAGCGCCTTTCCCAAATTCCGGCAAGTCTTAGACGGAAGATTCAAGACGGATAAATTCAATAACCTGTCCTACCACATAAAGGCGCCCCTGGCTCCGGATGACAAGATACCCGACCAGATCAGGCTTTCCGGCGAATGGTCCCTGACGGACGATCACAAATTACGCCTTAAACTGGATAAGCTGGGCAGGGAAACTTTCGGCGACCAGATAACATTACAGGGCGAGATCCTGGATGTAGACAAAAATTCTATTTTATTCGCTCTCACAACGACCACAAAAGAAGACACGCGGACAACCTATGTCTTAAATATCTCCGGGTCATGGAAAGCCGATGAATTTAACAGGCTCTATTTTCACGTAAGGAAAGAAACCGGCAGATATGATATCCTGACCTTTAACGGTATTTGGCAGATCAATAAAGATCACCAGATCGTGTATCAGTATGAAAAGGCGCGGCTCATACGGAAAAAGAGGCAAACCCACACGCTGATATTTAAAGGCTATTGGGATATAAATAAAAGAATGCGGATATCTTATATATTGAGCAAAGATACCGATTCTGTCTTCGATTTCCGGACAAGCGCCGGTATTTTTAAAGAAGATTATATCCGATATGAAATAGGGGTAGGCCTGACAGCCCGCAAAAATCCCACGATACAGACCATTAAGCTCTTCGGCGAATGGAAATTAAAGAAGGATATCGGCCTTATTTTTGAGATTGAATATGAAAATAAAGTTAAAAGCGCGATAGTCTTTGGCGCGGACGCTAAACTTACGGATAAAGATACGGTATCACTCCGGCTTAAAAGTGATATAAAAAATAAAGATATAGGCATTAACCTGGAATTAGCGCGTAAAATTTTTGAAGGCGATGGCGAGGCTTTTTTGCGGGCGCTCGCGTCGAGGAAAGAATCGGCTATTTACGCGGGGGCCGCGTGGAGATGGTAATGCGCGCGCCGGGGCCTTAAAAGACTATGATATCAATAAAAAATATATCTAAACAATATACCACCCGGGTGTTATTCTCGGATGTGAGCTTCGATGTGCTCGCCGGTGAAAGAATAGGGCTCGTGGGCCGTAATGGCCACGGCAAGACCACGCTATTTAGAATCATCGCCGGTGAAGAGGAGCCCGACGAAGGCAAGATCTTCAAGCCTAATAATTACTCCATAGGATATCTGGCTCAACATCTTGAGTTTACCAAGCCCACTGTGCTGGAGGAAGGGTGTCAGGGCCTAAGGCCTGAAGAGATAGGCTCCGAATGGAAGGTGGAGAAGATCCTATCCGGACTCGGGTTCCGTAAAGAAGATTTTGCCCGCAGCCCTTCGGACTTTTCAGGGGGCTTTCAGATGCGCATAGTCCTGGCCAAGGTCCTGGTCTCCGAGCCCAACATGCTCCTTCTTGACGAGCCTACGAACTTCCTCGACATAGTTTCAATACGATGGCTCGAGAAGTTCCTGCGGTCGTGGAAAAATGAGCTGATCGTGATAAGCCACGATAGGGATCTCGTTGACAGCGTAACGACGCACATAGTAGGCATACACCGCGGGCAGGTTCGAAAGATGAAAGGCTCTACAGGGAAATATTACGCGCAGCTTGAGGCGGACGAAGCGCTGCACGAGAAGAGGCGCGTGGAGGACGAGAAAGAGCGCAAGCGGATGATGGAGTATATTAACAGATTCCGCTCTAAGGCAAGCCACGCCAAGGGCGTGCAATCCAGCATTAAGAAGATAGAGAAGATGGATAAACTTGATAAGCTCGAAGAAATTCGCACATTATCGTTTTCGTTCAATTATGAGCCGTTTCGCGCCCAGCAGATCATGGATGTGAATGACCTCACGTTCTCATACGACGGCAGGCAGCCGTATCTGATAAATGGGTTGAACTTTACCGTAAATAGGCACGATAAGATATGTATAGTGGGGAAAAACGGCATGGGAAAGACCACGCTCTTAAAATTGTTATCCGGCAGGCTTAAGCCCGTCGGCGGCAGCGTTAAGACGCATACAGCGGCAACTCCGGCATATTACGAGCAGGCGAATACCGCAGATCTTGACGATGGACTTACCGTGGAAGAGGAGATATCCAAAGGCAGCTTTATCGATAGAGGCCGCGTGCGCGGGATATGCGGTGCGATGATGTTTTCAGGTGGCGATGCCGAGAAGAAGGTTAAGGTCCTCTCCGGCGGTGAGCGCAGCCGTGTCCTTTTAGGGAAACTTCTTGTAGCGCCATCCAATATCCTTTTTCTGGACGAGCCCACGCACCATCTTGACATCGAATCCTGCCAGGCGATGATGGATGCCGTCCGGGATTTCGAGGGCGCGGCCCTTGTGGTGGCGCATGACGAACATTTTTTAAACGAAGTGGCGACAAAACTCATCGTCTTTAAGAATAACAGGGTATTTTTGTACCCGGGTAATTATCGGGAGTTTCTGGAGAGCGTCGGCTGGGATGAAGCCGAAGAGGTTATACCTGCCCAGAAGCCGCAAGTCGCGCCGGCCGCCATACCGCAGCCGGTTTTTGTCCCGCCGCCGAAAAGCGAGACAGCGCCTCAGGTAAAAGGGCAGGGCGGTAAGATGGCAAGAAAGGCCCGCGCTGAATTTAACGCGATGAAAGCGAAGGTCTTGAAGCCGCTCGAAAGTAAGATTAAAAGCCTGGAGAATGAAATAATCTCTTCCGAGGAGAAGGTAGGGGAAGTGAACGGGGATCTGATGGGCGCTTCGGCAAAAGGCGGCCTTGGGGCCCTGCGAAGAAGCGAGCTTGCCAGAGAGCTTAAAGAATTGTCGGAAAAAGTAGATTTATGTTACGCCCAGCTCGATGCTGCCATGAAAGAATTTGACACCCAGAAGCGCAAATTTAGCGCCGAACCCAATGCACGAATATAAATGCACACGTTGTTCCTATATCTATATCCCCGGAGACGGGGATCCATCGCAAGGCGTAAAACCCGGTACGGCCTTTGAGGATTTGCCGGACACCTGGGCATGCCCTGCTTGCGGCGCGCCAAAAGATCAATTCAAGAAATTAGACAATTAGCGAGGCGGCAAGTCCCAAATAACTTCGGCGCCATCCTACCATAGTTTGTGATATAATTAAGCTATGCCGGTTAATAATCCCGATATCGCTCGGACATTCGACAAAATAGCCGATTTTCTGGAGATAAAAGGCGAAAATATCTTCAGGGTTAGGGCCTACAGGAACGCCGCGCTTGTTATAGCGGGCCTTGGCAGAAGCGCCGCCGACATGGCCAAAGACGGCGAAGATTTTTCCAGGTTACCCGGTATAGGCAAGGACCTCGCCGCTAAGATAGAAGAGATGGTCAAGACAGGCAGGCTTAAATTTCTCGAGAAACTTGAGAAGGATACGCCGCCGGGCCTCATTAAGATGTTGTCCATACAAGGCTTGGGCCCTCACCGTGTAAAAGCGCTGTACGAAAAATTGCGCATAAAGGATATAGACGGTTTAAAGAGAGCCGCGCTGGCAAAAAAAGTGCGTGCGCTGGAGGGCTTCGGAGAGAAGACCGAAGAGACCATACTGCGCGAGATCGAACGCGTGAAGGGAGTCGAGGGCCAGATGAAACTCGCCGATGCCGAAGAGATAGCTCTTCCGCTACTCGAATATATTAAAAAAGCAAAAGGTGTAAAGAAGGTCGTCCCCGCGGGAAGTTTTCGCAGGGCGAAAGAGTCTGTCCGCGACCTGGATATACTCGTAACGTGCGATGACTGCTCAAATGTGATGAAGCGTTTTATAAAATACGAAGATGTCGACAAGGTAGTCTCGCACGGCGAAACCCGTTCCACAGTCATACTGCGTTGCGGATTACAGGTGGACATGCGTGCTGTCCCTGAAAAAAGTTATGGCTCCGCCCTGTGCTACCTTACCGGTTCCCAGGCTCATAATATAGAGTTGAGAAGGATAGCGAAAAATAATCGCCTTAAATTAAATGAATATGGCGTATTCCGGGCGCCTGGGCCGAAGAAAGAGGAATGGATAGCCGGACGGACCGAAGAAGAGGTGTATAAAAAGCTCGGCCTGCCGTATATAGAGCCGGAACTTCGCGAAGATCGCGGCGAGATAGAGGCGGCTAAAAAAGGCACGCTTCCCCATCTGATAACGCCCGGCGACATAAAAGGCGATCTACACGTCCATACGAATATTACCGACGGGCACAATACCCTGGAGGAGATGGTCCGCGCAGCCCGCGGCAAGGGGTATAAATATATAGGCATAACGGAGCATTCCCAGCATGTTAAAGTGGCGCACGGCCTTGACGAAAAGGCAACGCTGGAACGCATTAGGGAGCTCGAACGTTTTAATAATAAGATAAAGGGCATAACGATCCTCAAAGGCATGGAAGTCGATATTCTCGAGGATGGAAGGCTTGACCTGGAGGATAACGTCTTAAAAGAGCTGGACTTTACCGTATGCGCTGTTCATTATAAATTTAATCTGACTCTGGAGAAACAGACAGAGCGCATAATCCGCGCAATGGACAACCCTTATTTTCATATACTCGCCCACCCTACGGGCCGCCTCATCCACGAACGCGATCCTTATGAGGTGGATATGGATCGGATAATACTGGCGGCCAAGGATCGAGGCTGTATATTAGAACTAAACGGCCATCCTCTGCGGCTCGATCTCAATGATATACATTGTAAGCTTGCCAAAGAATCCGGGGTAAAGATAGCGATATCTACCGACGCTCATAATGCGGGAGATCTCGGTTATATGCGCTTTGGTGTCTTGCAGGCCCGGCGGGGCTGGCTCGAACCGAAAGATATTATTAATACCAGAAGCGAGCCTGAACTGAGGAAATTGTTAAAGAGAAAGTAGTCCTTAAAGAGCAGGACAGGATTTAAGCGGGAATAGCAATAAAATTGTGGTATAATTACCTCCAAACAACCAAAAAGGAGTAATATGAAAAAGCATTTTAAGCGCAAAAGTTTTTCACCGCCGCCGCAATCCGAGGAGGGGGCGATAGCGGATTCAATTAATAAAATGCAGCAGCAGTTAAACTTCCTGGAGAAGAAAATAGATATTCTGATAGGCCAATCTTCGCAAACTCCTTTTAAAGAGGAGCAACCAAAGCCTTTTCAGCGCTTTGATCGTTCTCATCACCATGGCGAAAGAAGGCCGGACGCCAATTACAGGGAAAGGGTGCTGCATAAAGCGATCTGCGCGGAATGTAAACAGGAATGCGAAGTTCCTTTTAAGCCCAGCGGGGAACGCCCGGTATATTGCAAAGACTGCTTTTCAAAGAGAAAAGGCGGCGGTGCATTTAAAGGCAGGCACGATACCGGACCTAAGGAAGCGGCCCGCGATGAGACAGGCCATATGGATACGCCGCATGGCGGTGAAAAGAAGAAGTTTTTTGGAAAAAAGAGACCGTCAGGCAAAAGGCGCAAAACGCGCTCTTAAAAATATAAGATATACGTAAAATGGAACGGTGCAGCGCTAACTAAAGGAGAGTTATAATGGGAATTTACAAAGATTGGTGTGGATTTGGCAAAAGGAAAAAGAGCGTATCAGCCCAAAAGACAATTAAGCGGGCCATGGTGAAGGCTATGGTCAAGAAGCTTAAAGCTGAAGGTAAGCCGGTTGACCGGCAGGCAATCAATAAAGAGGTGTTTGATAAGGTGCGCAGATACCATCAGACTTCAAAGAAAAAAAATATATAGTAAGGGAATTTTGAAAAAAGCCGCTCATCCAAAAATAGCTATAGTAGGCCGGCCGAATGTAGGCAAGTCGTCGCTTTTTAACAGGATCATAGGCTCCCGAAAGGCCATAGTGGATTCTGTGTCTGGCACCACGCGTGACAGGCTCCACGCCGATATAAAATGGAAAGGCAAAACCTTTACCATAGTGGATACGGGCGGATTCGAAGCTGTCAAGACCGGCGACATCGCCCGCCTGGTTTTAAGCCAGCTCGATACCGCCATTAAAGAGGCGGATATAATATTTTTTGTAACGGACGTTTCCGCCGGAGTTGTTCATCAGGACTTAGAGCTTTCGGCGAGACTGCGAAAGACATCTAAGCGGATATACCTTGTCGTGAACAAGGCCGATGACAGTTCGAGCGTGAATAAAGGGATGGAATTTTTTGAACTCGGCCTCGGCGATCCTTACCTGGTTTCGGCAAATAACGGTACGGGCATAGAAAAATTACTCGATGACGCTGCCAAGCCGATGGAGAAGACCGAAGGCATCTTAAGAGCCGCCTCGGTCAAAGTCGCCATAGTCGGCCGGCCGAATGTCGGTAAGTCATCCTACCTAAACGCCATTCTCAAGGAGGAGAGGGTAATCGTTAATGCTGTCGCCGGCACCACGCGGGACTCGGTAGATACGGATTTTTTATATAAAGATAGAGTCTATGTGCTCATAGATACCGCCGGCATGAGGCATGACGCCAAAATAACTGAATCTGCCGACTTTTATGGTAATGTCCGCGCAAGGGAGTCGATAAAACGCTGTGATGTAGCGATAGCGCTTATAGACGGTTTTGAGGGATTGAAGGAAGATGACGCGCGCATAATCGATATTATCATAAAAGAGGGCAAGGCGCTTGTCATAGCGGTAAACAAGTGGGACCTGACCCAGAGCGTCGCCACATCCGTATATAGCGATCTGCTTATAAAAAAGATGAATGCCGCCAAAAATTTCCCCATTCTCTTCATGTCGTCCAAGACCGGGCGAGGTGTTGTGTCAAGCCTGGACGCCATATGGTCGGCCTATGAAAGGTCAAAGACCGTTTTGGCGCCCGAAGAAATTACTAACCTGCGTAAAGCGCTGAATGGGGATCGCGAAATAACGGGTAAGAGAATAAAATTTCTATACCTGGCGCAGAAGACAGCCCAGCCTCCCGTCTTCGCGCTTGGCGTTAAAGATGTCAAAGTTATTAATCAAAATACTAAAAAGTATGTAGAGAATTTTTTCAGGAGAGAGCACGATTTTGTAGGAGTGCCGATAGTAATAAATTACGAAAATTCTGGGGGGCTATGAAGAAAAAACTATTGCATATAATAGCTACTCCGCGCTTCGATGAATCAAGGACACTTAAAGTTTCAAATGTCTTTCTTTCGGTATTCAAAGAGAAACATCCTGATTGGGTGATTGACGAGATTAACCTGTCGACCGAAAGCCTGCCGTCTCTTACGGTAAAGAGATTGGACGGTAAGTATGAACTATTGGGCGGTAAGGACCTGTCGGCAGAATCTCTGGAGGCCTGGCGGGATATGATAAAACATATAGAGAGATTTATTTCGGCAGACGCGTATTTAATCAGCGCGCCGATGTGGAATTTTGGCATTCCGTATATGTTCAAGCACTACATAGATGTAATAGTCCAACCCAAACATCTATTTCAATATACCCCAAAGGGCGTAGAGGGTCTTGTAAAAGGCAAGAAGATGATAGTCATCTCCAGCCGCGGTGGAGATTATAGCAGTGAGCCCATGAGTAAGATGGATTTTCATGAACCGTACTTGCGTTCGGTATTTGGTTTTGTCGGGGTCGCCGACATAACATTCATAAAAGCGCAGCCTATGGATATGGATCCCGCGATACGGGAAGGGAAGATAAACCAAGCGCAGTCCCAGGCAAAAAAAATCGCGGCGTCATTTTAGGAATTAAGCCATTAATTGACAAAGCGATGGCTTTGGTATAGCATAAATATAAGCAAAAGAAAGGTTTTAAAATGCCTAATTATTCCGCAAAGGCGCTTCTGAAGGTCAATGAGGAAGAAGCCATAAAAAAGATTGAAGAATATATACGCCGCTGGGTTAATGATAATAAGACCAGCGGCATTATTATGGGCTTAAGCGGAGGGCTGGATTCGGCTCTTCTGTCTACACTATCCGTGCGCGCGTTGGGTAAGGACAGGGTGCATGTATATTTTTTGCATGACAAGAACAGCGAAGAGGATTCTCTGAAAAAATCCCAAATGGTCGCGGACTGGCTTGGCTTAAAGTTGAATATAGGCAGCATTACGGACGCGATGCGGAAAAAGGAAAAAGATGCATCGTTCTTTAAGTGGATCAGCACAATGCCAAAATTTATTCTGCCTATTGTCACAGGTTTCTATTACGTAGTTGTAGGAGAAACGCCCTATATAACGGTGCTGCGCAAGAATGAGATCAGGAAGAATAAATTCAAAAGATGGATCTACGACAATATAATGAGCGGAGTTGAGGTTATGTTCGACGGGCCGTGCGCCCAGCGCAGGATAGTGCTGGAAAAAATAGCTAAGGAGAGAAATTTTCTTCTCGTTGGCACAGGCAACCGCTCGGAAGACCTTACCGGCTGGTTTACTATAGATGGGGTAGATAATATGCCGTGCTCGCCTATTAAATGTCTCTATAAGGCACAGGTGAGACAGTTGTCCGAATACTTGGGCGTGCCGGACGTTATATTGAAAAGAAAACCGTCCGCGGATGTTTTGAAAGGAGCCGACGATACACTGACGCTCGGAATGAGTTTCGACAGGATCGACATAGTATTGTACGGCATAGAGAACAATATGTCGGACACCCAGATCATGCAATACGGAGTGAAGGCGCCGGAGATCAGAAGAGTGAGGGATATTCATCGTCTTTCGGCATGGCGAAGAGAAGCTCCCTGTGAATGCGGAAAATAGTTCAACAAAAAGGTTATATATGGAAAAGAAGAAAGATAATAAACGTAATGAATACAAAGTTGTAATGTCGGATTTAGGGACGAGCCCCTTTCGCACTATAAGAATCGCTTTCGCGCTTATGGCGGTGATACCGCTTCTGGTAGTGTTTTATGTTATAGTAGGCAAGAACTTTCTTTACAGGATCTTTCTCGGGAATGACGGCCTTGCCGTATCTATCGCTATAATAGTGTCCCTGATAGGGCTTTCTTACGCGTATGAACTTGTGAACAGGCTGACGGAGAAATTGCTGAAATATGCCGCCGAAAGAAAAACGGCCGATAGTGAAAAGACGGAGTTATTGATGGCCGTTACGCACGACCTTAAGACACCGATTGCCGCGATAAAATTGGGTATACAGAATTTGATGGATGGCATCGGAGGCACGCTTACCAAGCTTCAGGGTGATATAGCGAAGAGCTGCTTAAACGCAATCGAAAGCGTGTCAAAATTTATAGAGGAAGTGGCAAATTTTTCCAAGACGGGCCTGATGAGAATGCATATGAAGCGGGAGTTGATAGATTTGAGCAACCTTATAACAAAAGAGGTCGATAGCATAAAGAGGATAGCCCAGCAGAATGAACTGCAGATAGAATTTAAACAACTCACCGATAACGCGAGCCTTTGGGCGGATGAAAATAAAATATCCAGAGTCGTGACGAATCTTTTATCAAACGCGGTTAAATATACCCCCAGAGGCGGCAGGATAGAGACGGTAGTTTCATCAGATGAGAATACGGTTAAGTTTTCGGTTATAAATACCGGCCCCGGCATTCCTTCGAGTGAGCTGGATAAAGTATTCAAAAAATACGAAAGACTTGCGATGCATTCCGATATAGCCGGCGTGGGGATTGGACTTTCTATAGTCAAAGATATTGTTGACTTGCACCAGGGCCGCATAACGGTAAAGAGCGAGCCCAATAAAGAAACGGAATTCAGTGTAATATTACCGCGCGACTTAAGGATGCGCGGCGGAGTAGTGAACGCTAAGAAATAACGAGGGGATTAAAATGGCAAATGCCAAGATACTTATAGTGGATGATAAGGATACAAAGCGCGCCATCTATAGGGAGATGTTGGAGAGGGATGGTTATACTGTCGTAGAAGCGCGCGATGGCGAAGAGGGTATAAAAAAAGCTATGACGGAATCTCCGGATGTTATAATAACGGACATCGTAATGCCCAGGATAGATGGGTTTAAAATGATAGAAACCATAAAAACCAACGAGATTATGCGGTATATCCCGGTAATATGCGTCTCCGCGACTTATAAGGATATCGAAAGTAAACTTAAGGTACTGACCGAGATCGGCGCGGAAGAATATTTTTATATACCGGAGAATATAGAGGAGCTCTTGATAAAGGTCAAAGTTATGTTGCGTATCAGGAAGATATACCTGGAGCTGCTCGAAAAGAATAACCAGCTCAAAATATTCAACGCTTCAGCCGTCAACCGCGAATTAAAAATGATCGAGCTTAAAGACAAAGTGAAAAAACTTGAAGAAGAGTTGTCGAAATATAAAAAATGACCAGAAAATTTCCAGTCATCATCCTTTCTCTCGCGCTATTAGTCATTATTGGCTATGTCGATTATAAAATAGACCCCACGCTTTCACTACTCATATTTTATCTGATCCCAGTCTTTATCGCGGCATGGTTTGCGGGGACATTCGCGGCCGTTTTCATGCTGGTATTAAGCCTCGTAGCGTGGGTTACGGATGTATGCCGGTTTTTTGGTGTGTGCACCCTGCCCGCTGTACCCTATTGGGATATATCGCTTGACTTTATTCTTTGCGGTGTTTTTATTTATGGCATAAGGCTGATAAAAATACTCCTTGAAAAAATACGCGTAAAGAATAAACAGTTACAGGAGCTTGACGAACGCAAGTCCGCGTTCGTCTCGCACGTGTCGCACGAGTTTAAAAATCCATTGTTTGTCATTAAAGAGGCGCTGGACCTGGTAATGGAAGAGAAGGGCAGTTCGCTTAGTGATAAGCAAAAGGAGTTGTTAGGTTACGCGATGAAGGATACTAAAAGGCTCACCCGCCTGGTTACGGACCTGCTGGATCTGGCCAGGATAGAATCGGGCCATGTGGAACTTAAGAAAGAAAAAATAGACATAGCGTCGTTGGCGGACGAAATAATAGACAGCCGTAGGCCGGAGTATTCAAAAAAGAATATAGTTATTATAAAGCACATGGATCAGAACGCGGGCTTTGTTTATGCGGATAGCGATAAATTGACAGAGGTAATAATAAACATCCTCGATAACGCTATAAAATACTCACCCAATGGTTCTGAAATAACCATCCATCTGCGCGGCAATGCCGACGAAATATATTTTGAAATATCCGACAAAGGCCCCGGTATCACGAAAGAAAATTGTGAAAAGGTATTTGATAAATTCGAACGTATTATTACCGGCAATCAGGAAGGCACAGGCCTCGGTTTGGCCATAGCGAAGGACATAATAAATCTGCACAATGGAAAAATATGGGTGGAGAGCGTGCCGGGCAGCGGCAGTAAATTTATCTTTACTTTACCGAGAGGCAGACAATAAAAAAGATATTTTTTATTCTTTTTGCGCTTATATTTTTTCTTGCCATCGCTTATCTGATATATCTAAATGAAACCATACTACCCGAAAAAATAACCGGAGCGCTCGTAGCCGGCTTAGAACAGTCCACAGGCAGGCATGTTACTATAGATTCCGCTAAGATAGATGTATTCAAGGGTCTTGTAATTAAAGATCTTACATTATCCGATGACCGGTCGCAAATATTAGCCGCAAAAGATATAACCTGCCATTTCCTCATAATGCCGATTTTTAAGAAAGAAGTCGTAATTACCTCCATAAAGCTTAATTCACCGCAAGTCGTTGTAGAGCGGCTTGCCGATAGCTCCATTAACATAGTGGAGTTATTCTTTAAAAAACCCTTTGCGTTGATGGGTGGGAAGTTTAACCTGATTATATCGAGGATAGTCGTAGACGGCGGCGACATAACATTTAAAGACAGGACATTTGAAGAGCCGTTTATCAAAAATATAAAGAACGCGAATATAGATATAAAATTTTCTCCCCATAAAGTGAATTTTAATTCAGATTTTGAAATACCTTCGAAAATGGCGATGCTTGTAAAATCTTCCGGTGAATATAATATCCTGAAAAAAGAATTATCGGTGCGTATTGAGGCAAAGGATTTTTATCCGAGGGAGTTTATAAAATATTGCGATGAAAAACGGTTCAAGATCCCGGATGGCAGGATCGATGCGCTCACCGCGTTGGATTACAAGGACAATATTCTTAACGTCGATACCGGTATATCCGGATCGGATATGAAATTCTCCGAAGGCAAGATCGAAGCAAGTTTGAACGCGGTGATAAACGCAAAGATAAAGTATGATCTGATAAGTAAAGAGCTCATATATACCGGCACCGCCGATATTAAAAATCTTGCCTTATACAATCTCGACGTACTGGATAAGATATATGATATAAGGGGCAATGCCTCCTTTAGCGACAAGGTATTCAATTTTGACAATATTACGGCAACCATACTGGGCCTGCCCGTCAAGGCAAGGGCAGGGATAGCGGATGTCCAAAAACCAGTTTTAAGGATCGATATAACTTCCGAGGCAAAGCTGGAGACGCTGGGAGGCATATTAAAAAATAAATTTAATATTGATATGCCGTTAGAAATGAAAGGAAGCGGGACCCTCGATCTTACTCTGCAGTATAAGAACATTACGGACGAACAGACGGCATTAAACGGCTCGCTGACCGTAGATAAAGCGATATTTAAATCAGAATACGGCAAGCTGCCTCTCGAAGACGTAACCGGCAAATTCAGTTTTACACAAAATCAGCTCAATTTTAAAAGCGTCAGGCTTAGTTATGATAATATAAATTATGAGGCATCAGGGACTGTCACAAATTTTCAAAAACCCGGCGTGCAGCTTGATCTAAGCTCAGATTCTCTTTTTGTCAAAACTATTTTTTCTGTTAGCGATAAGACAATAACGCTATCGGAGTTGATTGGGCATTATGACGACTACAGGTTTTCTGTCCAGGGGCTCATCGATACAGCCGACCCTAAAGACCCAAGAGCCGATTTGAACGGCTCGCTTATATTTGAACTTGCCCAGGAGAAAGAGCCATATAAAAGCTTTAAAGATAAATTTAAAGATTTGAGATTATCCGGAGAAATAAGAGCCGATTTTAAGCTAAACGGGAGCCTTAACGACATCGGACGCAGCATGATAGACGCCCAGATCAAGTGCGGCAGATTATCCGTCAACAGTTTTAAGCTGGATAACCTTATTTTGGATATTGCGCAAAGAAACAGCATAGCGAATATAAAGCATATACGAGCCTCGCTTTACGGCGGTGTGTTCGAAGGCAGCGGCCTTGTCGATTTCGCGTCGAAGGACACGCCTTACCAGGTCCTCGGCGATATAAAAGATATCAGGATAGAGGAGCTTAAAAGGGATACCGCGTTCAAAGACGAAGATGTGTCAGGAACCATACAGACACATTTCGGCGTTAAGGGATTTTCCAATGATTTTTCAAGGCTCACCGGCTGGGGAAAATTGAGCATTTCCAAAGGAAAGTTATGGCAGCTTAACCTGCTTCGCGGCATAGGCACGCTTCTGTTTAGAAGCGATTTTGGATCCGTATTATTCGAGGATGGCTCTTGTAATTTTTTTATTAAGGAGAAGAGTTTTTTTATAAACGATCTTGTAATGAAGAGCTCCCTTCTTAATCTGTATGGTGCGGTAAAGATATCTTTTGATAAGTCTGTAGCGGCCTCGTTAAAGGCGGAGTTTACCGATGAGGGGATAGATGCGTCGAGGGCCAGCGATATCGCCGGCGCTATTGAGCGGTATAGCATCATAGAAGTGAAGGGCACATTAGGCGCGCCGCAATATAAGTTAAGACCGGACTTAAGTAACGTGATAGCGGATATTGCGGATACCTATTTTTCACAATGAAAATAGGGTGATAAAGCAAAAGATTTGCAGTATAATCTAATACTGACGAGGGCCTAAAATGAAGAAAGCAAATTCTCTATTTGGCAGTTTTCGGTTAAGGATAACCATCCTATTTATCCTCCTGATGTTTCTTTCCGGCATAGTGAGCAATTTTCTTGTATATGACTACGCATTAAAATCACAGATGAAGCAGTTGCGCGAAAAATTGATGGTAGTAGCGCAGATGATAGCTCTCAACATAGACACAAACTCACTTCTTGAAATCCCCCTTAATGAAAAAGGCGTTAATACCGCGCAATATAAAAAAATAGAGTCCGAGCTTATGGAGATCCGCAGCGTATCTCCGTCGATAGCGTACATATATGTGCTCGCAAAGACCGGGAAAGAATGTGTATTTAAATTCATGATAGATCTTCGACCCGGCAGATACACGTCAGATAATCCTCCCGCGAAACCCGGTGAAGAATATAATTGCTCGCTTGTTCCGGAAATGATGAGGGCTTTTACCGCTCCTTCAGCGGATACTAAATTGGTAAAGGATAAATGGGGAGTATTTTTGTCCGGCTATGCGCCTATAAGGGATGACGCGGGCAATTCGATAGCAATATTGGGCATAGATATGACAGCCGCTGACTTGTATAACATGCAGAAAGAAGTGAACGTCCGCGCGGCGCTTGTGCTTGGTTTGGGTATAATCCTTTCAATTATCGTGGGAATTTTTATATCGGGCACCGTGACAAAGCCGGTAAAAAAATTGATCCAGGGCACGCGTCATATTTCCGCGGGTGAGCTAAGCTATAGGGTCGCCGCCAAGGGCAGTAATGAGATAAGAGAGCTTGCCGAATCTTTCAACCGCATGGCGTCAAAGCTTTCCTTAGCCAGGAAAGAATTGTTGGGTTATTTTTACCGCGTAGTGCAGTCACTGATAAGGCTTCTCGAGGCAAAAGATCCGTCGACAAAGGGCCACTCGGACAGGGTGGCGGAATATGCTGAAAAGATAGCTCGCAAGCTTGATATGGATGAGGACAGAATAGAGCTTTTGAAAGAAGCGGCGCTATTACATGATATCGGCAAAGTGGGCATACAAGATACACTGCTTCATAAAAATACTGCGCTTTCCGATGAAGAGCGCGGAGAATTGCGTAAGCATCCGCTTATTGGGGAAGAGATACTTAGGCCGGTTTCTCCGGATAAGGAGATAGTTAACGCGGTAAAACATCACCATGAGCGCTATGACGGAAGCGGTTATCCGGATAAACTTAAAGGCGACCAGATAAGCATCTTGGCTGCGATAGTGGGCGTCGCGGATTCATATGACGCGATGACGTCACACAGGGCATATATGAAGAATCACAGCAAGGAAGAAGCGATAGAACAATTACGCCGCAATTCAGGGACGCAATTCAATCCGAAAGTCGTAGACGCTTTTATAGACATATTGGAAAAGGAGAAATGAAGCCATAGGTGCTAAAATCCGGAGTTTTCACCATTTTACCGGCGAAATCCTCCGAAGCACTAAGTCTATTAAATGTTGAATGCGAAGGAGGATAGTATGGCAAAAAAAATTATGCTGGTGGATGACGAACCCGAAATACTGGACCTGGTGGCAATGAGATTAAAAACATTTGGTTATGATGTCATTGTAGCGCCCGATGGACAAAAAGCGTTAGAGGCATTGAATAAGCAGATCCCCGACCTGATACTTTTGGATGTGATGATACCTGGTAAAGACGGTTATGAGATATGCAATGAGATAAAGACCAATGACAGGACATCGCGCATACCGGTAATTTTATTTACCGCGAAACCGGAGCAGAAAGAAAAACTGAAATCAAATTATGATTTTATCGCGGCGGATGATTATATATTGAAGCCCTTTGAGCCGGAAGACCTCTTGTTGAAGATAAAGAGGTTTATAGGTTAGATTTAGTGCTCTCTAACTGAAAAAGTTCTCTGTCCTTTTGCGTAAGCGCGTCTTCATAGATCCAAACCGATATCTGAAGCCTCTCGTCGACAAGATTTATCAAAGTTCCTTCTAATTCCAACATCTGCCCGCGCGAAATATCCCTTACCGCATCCTTATCTTTATACATGAATATTACCTGATAAGGCGTCTTACCGAAGGTGTCCTGCTGGCGTGTGATTACTCTATAATAACTTTCGCCGGTATCAGTATTTATATCAAAGAAATTATATTCGCCAACATTTTCTACAGTGCCGCGCGCCGAAATTTTCTTGCCCAAGAAACTTTTCTCCAACTCTTGCTTCTGCAAATCAGTGGCATGTTGGTACTGGTCAACGAGCTCGCTTATATCTGCGCAATATGAATATGAAGCCATCCATAAGACCATCGCCGTTATCAGAAATATTTTTCTCATCTCGCTCTCCTTGGGTTATCTAAAATATACATCCAAAAACATAGTTTGGCAAGCGTATAATCTTTTATTTTCCTCATGCAGGCGGTTACCTCGGTGGTCGCCTTCCGCCTGACATCCATACCTAAGCCTTTAGTTACGGTCAGCGCAAGCCACCTAAATAAGTATGTAAGATAGTCATGTATAGGTGGCAGGAAAAATGTTCCCCCGCCTTCGCAATCAACTATGTAGTAGACCAGATGCTACGGTGAGGTCGGTCTTTTGTTCTGTCGAAAAACGGGGGCCTGCG